>DHGB01000010.1 GCA_002402535.1 Candidatus Shapirobacteria bacterium UBA4809 | reverse complement strand
GGCTGTCGGGTACTCCGTATCTATGGCAAAAACATCGGTCTATCTCCCGATTTTGTTATTTATGACAGTGATGATCAGGAAAATTTAGTTCGCTCCATTCTTTCTGAAATGGGACTAACGACCAAAGAATTTAAACCCTCCTCTCTTCTCTATTTTATTGAAAGTGCCAAAAATTCTTTTCAAAGTCCTCGTCTTGTCGAATCTCAGGCTCACGGATTCTGGGAATCTATGGCCGCAAAAATTTATGCCAAATATCAATCTCGTTTACTTCAATACGAGGCCCTTGATTTTAACGATTTACTTTTTAAGACCGTTGAGTTATTTCAACAACATTCTGAAATATTAGAAAAATTTTGGCAAAAGTACCATTATATTTTAGTTGATGAATATCAGGATACTAATGAGCTTCAATATTTATTAACAAAATTGTTAGCTACCAAATATCAGCAAATTACCGCTGTGGGGGACGCATCCCAGTCAATTTACGGCTGGCGTGGGGCAAATTACAAAAATCTATCTTCTTTTTCAATTGATTTTCCGACAACGAAAATAATTAATTTAGAACAGAACTATCGCTCGACTCAAAATATATTAGACGCCGCCAATTCGGTCATTTCCAAGAATACTAGTCATCCGGTATTAAATTTATTTACCAAAAAAAATTCTCCCGCCAAGATAAAAGTTTTTGAGGCTGATTCTGAGATCGCCGAGGCTGATTATTTATCTGAAAAAATAAAAGAGCTTCATACTTCTCTGCATTTTGCTCACAAAGATATTGCCGTTTTATATCGCATGAACGCCCAGTCCCGAGCTATTGAAGAATCTTTTCTCAGAAATAGTATTCCTTATGTTTTAATTGGTGGTCTCCGTTTTTATGATCGGGCTGAGATTAAGGACATTATTGCCATGCTTCGTGTTGCCTCGAATCCCAAAGATGCTCTGTCAGGAGCCCGGGTAGAAAAAGCCTTGGGAAAACGCCGCAAAATAATTTTTGACCAGCATTTAGATAATTTAAGTCTGAAAAAATTATCCTCTCTTCAAATTTTAGAATCACTGGTGATTAATTCCGGTTATCTAAATAAATATAATCCCCAAGAAGAAGATGATCTTAAAAAAATTGAAAATATTAAGGAATTAAAATCAGTTGCCGCCACCTATCCTAAACTAAATGATTTTTTGGAAAATATTGCCCTAGTTCAGCAGGAATATTCCCTTCAGGAAAAAAATAAAAAAAAAGAAAATCGCAATGGCGTCCGATTAATGACTCTTCATAGTAGCAAGGGTCTGGAATTTGAGGCAGTTTTTCTGGTTGGTTTTGAAGAGGGGATTTTACCTCATTCTCGATCGATGATTAACGACAAAGATATCGAAGAAGAACGCCGTCTCTGTTATGTTGGTATTACCCGGGCCAAGGAGTTACTTTACATCACTTATGCTATTCGTCGTCTTTTTTTTGGCAGATCATCCCTCAATGAGGCTTCTCGCTTTTTATACGATATTCCCAAAGAACTGGTGGAGTATGACTCTTTTTCCGAAATCACTCGTGATTTTCGTTCTCCTCATCGATTCACCAAAAGAGATTCCAATTCTGATTTAGTCTACGATCCTGATATATACTAATATGAGATTATGATTACTCGAATTTTATATCAAGAAGAAAAGGAAGCTTATTCTCGGGTTGTGACTCATCCCGTTCAGACTTGGGAGTGGGGTGAATTTCAGGAACTAGAAGGGCATAAAGTCTATCGTCTTGGTATTTTTGATCAGCAAAAAATAATTTCCGGCTACACTCTTTCCTTTCACCAAATCCCTCATACCAATTTCTCTATCGGCACTATCCTCCGCGGTCCCAAAATCGATAAGGATATGATTGAAAACGTTGGCAAAATTGCCAAAGGTGAAAATGCTATTTTTGTCAAAATAGAACCAGATGAGATTGAAAAAATTTATGATAACAAAAATCAATTATTAAAAAACAAAAGCATCGTCTTAAATTATCCAGCTCTCGTTACTTCTCCTAAGGTTGCTTTTTATCCCCATTCTTTTATTGTGGATTTAAAAAAATCTGAAAACGAGCTACTTTCCGATATGTCACCCAAAACCCGCTACAATATCAAATTAGCCAATCGGCATGGAGTTACTATTTCTCACTCCACCAAAGATGAGGATTTCGAAATTTATTTAAAAATGCTTTTTGATACCACCCGTCGCCAGGGATTTTATTTACACTCTGAAAATTACCACCGTCGTCAGTGGTCAATTTTAAAAAAGACAACTATCCCAGAAATATTTTTAGCCACTTATCAAAATCAAACCCTGGCAGCTTTTATGGTTTTTAAATTAAAAGACCGTCTTTTTTATCCTTATGGGGCCTCTCTCGACATCCACCGTGAAGTGATGGCTCCAACTTTATTAATGTGGGAAGTTATCAAATACGGCCAGTCTTTAGGTTTAAAAAGCTTTGATATGTGGGGTTGCCTCGGTCCCGATGCCCACGCTGGTCTACCAGGTTTTGGTTTTCATCGTTTTAAACAAGGCTTTGGTGGCAACCTTGTCCAGTTCATTGGCACCTACGATTTGGTCATCAACCCCCGGTACTACAAAATATACAACCTTGTCGATAAATATCGCTGGAAACTACTTCGTCTCAAAGCCTCCATTTTTCGTTAAAATACACTATGTCTGATAATTTAATTACTGACTCTGTCTTTGAGCACACAGCCAAGCTTTCCCGTCTGGAAATCAAGCCAGATGAGACGAACATTAAAAATCAATTAATTGAGACAGTGAAATACGTTGAAGTATTAGATGAATTAGATACCAGTGACGTTTCGCCAACCTTTCAGGTAAATCATAAAAGTAATATTTTGCGTGAAGACAAAGTCGAAGCTTCTTTATCTCAGGAATTAGCTCTCTCTCAGGCAGAAAAAGTTTCCAGTGGCTATTTTAAAACCACCGCCACAATCGATAAAAATAAATGACTGATTTAAATAAATTAACTTTATCAGAAGCCAGAAAGGGTTTAAAGTCTAAAAAATTTACTCCCACTGATTTAGTTCAATCTTGTCTCGA
>DHGB01000056.1 GCA_002402535.1 Candidatus Shapirobacteria bacterium UBA4809 | reverse complement strand
GCCCAAAAATTAATTAAAAAGAATAACTGTTTTTGGAATAGTGGTATTTATACTTATAAAATCGATACTTTGCTGGCAGAATTTAAACTTTATGCCAAAAACTATCTCCCTCTTTATAATAAGCTTCTCGACAACTTAGACCGTCCTAAGATTATTCAAAAAATTTACTCTCTTTCTCCCTCTCTCGCGATTGACGTCGCTATTTCCGAAAAATCAAAAAAATTAGTTTTAATACCCGCCTCCTTTAATTGGAATGATATTGGTGAATGGAAATCAATTTATAAAGAATTGCCCAAAAGTGGGAATAATTTTGCCCTTCTCCCTAAAAATATAAAATTTGTCGAAGTAAATTCCAAAAATTGTCTCCTGGTTTCTGAAACTCAAAAGATGATTGGCCTCGTCGATGTTAACCACCTCGCTATTGTCGACACGCCTGATGCCCTATTAATTTGCAATCTTGCCAGTGATGGCAGTTTTCATGTCCGAGATCTCGTCACCAAAATCGTTGGCAATCTCAATTTAAAACATTTCTTTACCGGCAAAAATGACTAGAAAATCCTTACCTTTTTATTCGCTTCGGGTAAAATTATTTGAACCGATAAAAAGAGGTATCGATATTTTTTCTTCTCTGTTTTTACTTATAATTTTCTCACCAATTTTAATTATCATTGCCATTCTCATTAAAATTACTTCACCTGGACCGATAATTTTTAAACAGCTCAGAGTCGGCAAAAACTGTCTCTTTTACATGTATAAATTTCGCTCCATGCGTATTGGTGATAATGATAAATTTTTAAAAGATAATTATCCGAAGCTTTGGAAAAAATATAAAGCCAACGATTGGAAACTTTCCACTAAAGAAGATCCCCGAGTTACCTTAATTGGCAAATTTATCCGGTCAACCTCCATTGATGAAATGCCCCAGTTTTTAAATGTCCTAAAGGGAGAGATGAGCTTAGTTGGCCCCAGGGCCTATCGAGATGAAGAACTAAAGGAATATGCCAACAAATATCCAAATACCAGAAAATATATTAAGATTATTCGCAGTGCCAAGCCTGGTATCACTGGCCCTTGGCAAGTCTCCGGAAGAAACGAATTATCTTTTGAAAAACGGGCCAGATTAGACGCCAAATATATCATCAATCGTTCCTTGGCAGAAGAGCTTCTCATTATTTTCAAAACTCCTCTAGCCATGATTTCCCCCTGGTAATTTCATGATAAACTTTATTTATGGAAATTCCAACCAAGCTAATCAAAAAAGAAGAGACTCCTCCAAAAACAAAAACTCTCACTCCTAAAAAATCATTTAAAATAAACCGGACTGTTTTAATCATTCTCAGCGCTTTTTTAGCGGTTATCTTACTTTTATTTTTATTTCTCTATTTACCGGGCAAAAGTTTGCTGGCTCAAATTGAAAAAACAAAAACGGTAGCGGAGTCGCTTTCAGTCGCTGTTTCCGATAAAGATTTATCCAAAAGTAAAGAAATTGTTTCAACCCTGCGGGAAGAACTAAACACCATTGATAATAAATTTAAAAAACTTGCTTATCTAAAAGTTATCCCCGTCGCCAGTAATTATTATCATGATGGTCAAAACCTAATTAAAATTGGCGGTGATGCCCTGGAAACCGGGGAAATAGTTATCAAAGCTATCGAGCCTTATCAGGATTTTCTAGGTTTGAAAGGGGCAGCTACCAGTAGTGCTGAAACCACCGAAGACCGAATTGCCTTTTTGACCCAATCAATCGAAAGTATCTTGCCTCACTTTGATTTAATTGAAAGCCAAGTCAACGAAATTGACACCCTCGTCAATCAAATCGATATCAATCGCTATCCGGAGAATTTCAGAGGTATTTCCCTCCATACTGATTTCAATAAAGTCCGGGAAATGATTGGAGAAATTAAAAACTATGTTGGCAACAGCAAACCCATCCTTGGTCAGGTCTCTTGGCTTCTTGGCAAAGACAAAGCTAGAAATTACCTAGTCATTTTTCAAAATGATGGAGAGCTCCGTCCCAGTGGTGGCTTCTGGACCGCTTATACCACCCTGAAAGTCGATAATGGCAAAATTATTCCCGGAGCTTCCAGTAATATATACGATCTCGACGACAAGCTTTCCAGTACGACTCCCGCTCCCCGAATTATTAAGTCCTACCATATTAATGTCCCTTATTTAAATCTTCGTGATAGCAATTTATCTCCGGATTTTCCCACTGATGCTCAAATTTTTCTGGATAGCTATTACAAAGCCATGGGTAAAAAAACCCAATTTGACGCGGTTATCGCCCTCGACACCCAGGTTCTTGTCGATATCGTTAAAATATTGGGAAAACTAGATACCCGGGTGGGTACCTTTACCAGCGATCCTGATCCCCGCTGTAATGGTTGCCCTAAAATTATTTATGATCTCGAGTGGATTGCTGGTCGTCCCCGAAATTACATTGAAAATGACCGAAAAGGCTTTCTTGGCCCTCTCATGCAATCACTACTGGCTAATGCCATGGGCTCAGAAAAAAACAAAATTGGGCCCTTAGCCCAGGCTTTTTTTAATAATCTTAATCGAAAACACATTCTTTTTTATTTCACTTCTCCCGAGATTCAACAGGCGGCCATTAAAGCCAATATTGCCGGTAATATCATTCAGACAGATAATAACACTGATTATTTCCATCTTAATGACGCTAATTTTGCCTCTGCCAAAAGCAATATTTTTATTACTCAAAAAATTACTCACGACCTTAGTGTTAAAGATGGCAATATCGAACATAAAATTACTATCACTTACACCAATCCGACCAAAGCCTCAAACTGTAATTTGGAAAAAGGGGATTTATGTTTAAATGCGGCTACCTACCGGAATTTATTTAGATTCTATGTCCCCCTTGGTAGTCAGCTAATAAAAATGACCGGTTCAGAAATAGAGGCCCTCAAATACGAAGAATTAGGCAAGCAAGTCTTTGAAGGCTTTTATGGCAACAAATACCCTCTCTATGCCAACTCCAGCTCCAAAGTTTCTCTTCAATATTCCACTCCCATAAAGGCGAGTAAAAATTACACCCTTTACCTTCAAAAACAACCGGGAACCAAAGCGATTGAATATGAAATCTCTGTTAATGGGGGAGCTCCTGAAAAATTTTCCTGGGAATCTGATAAAACTCTGAAATTTTCACTCTAATGCCCAAATTTATTTCAACTGAAGCTCTGGTTATCAACAAACAGCGTCGTCGGGAAGGTGATTTAATCATCACCTTATTAACCTCAAATTTCGGCAAAATAAACTGTCTTGCTAAAGGGGTCCAATCTATAAAAAGTCGGCGCCTTGGTCACCTGGAAATCGGCACTATTATCAAAAGCAGTCTTTACGATAAAAATTCTTTTTATTGGCTTTCCGAAACTGAATCAGTCACGGCCTTCCTCAAAGATACCTCTTCCTTAAGTCAAATTAATTTACTATTTTATTTTTTAGAAATCGTCAATAAACTGCTTCCTTTTGATCAAAAACAAAAAGAACTTTACCAAATCGTCGTCAATGGAGTCAGATCGATAAGTCAAAACCATTATTCCCATTTTATAAAAGAGGAAATAAATTTTTTAAATGAGCTTGGCTACGGCCTGCCACCAGAAATATCCACCTCTTTTGAAAAAGAGAATTATAAAACTACCCAAGGCTTAATCAAAAAATTCTGCGAATCAATAATTGAAAAACCCCTTTACAGCCATAAACTCTTTCATTAATCGGTTATAATAACTTATGTTAAGCGAACAAAATGAATTAGTTGCCAAAATTGTCTCCCTCTGTAAACGACGGGGAATTGTTTTTCAAAATTCAGAAATTTATGGAGGGATTCAGGGTTTTTATGACTACGGTCCCATTGGCTCTCTTTTAAAAAATAACTGGAAATCACTCTGGCTCAAAAATAATGTTCAGGAGAGAAGCGACGTCGTCCTCATTGACGGTTCCATCATCACCCATCCTAAAGTGTGGGAAGCCTCCGGTCATGTCAAGAATTTTGGCGATGAACTCATTGAATGCAAATCCTGTCACCAAAGATTCCGACCCGATTTAATCGATAATGTCACTAAATGTCCTGAATGTGGGGGAGAGTTTACTAATCCCAAAAAATTTAATATTCTTTTTAAAACCGAAATCGGGGTTATTGAAGGTGAAAAAATCCCCGCTTATCTTCGGGGAGAAGCCTGTCAAAATATTTATCTGGATTTTAAAAATATTGTTGATTCCTCCCGGGTCAAAATTCCTTTTGGCATCGCGCAAATCGGCAAAGCCTTCCGCAATGAAATTACTCCTAAAAATTTTCTCTATCGGACCCGCGAATTTGAACAATGGGACATTCAGTTTTTTTGTCAGGAAAAAGATATGAATCAGTATTACGAATACTGGAAAGAAACTCGAATGGCCTGGTATCAAGGGCTTTTTAATCAAAAAAAATCTCTCCGTTTTCGCCAGCACCAGAAAAATGAACTGGCCTTTTACGCCAAAAAAGCATTTGATATTGAATTTGAGGCCCCTTGGGGCTGGTCTGAAATGGAGGGGATTCATTGGCGAGGGGATTACGATCTTACCCAGCATTCCAAATATAGTCATCAGGATTTAAGTTATCTCGATCGAACTACCGGCAAGAAATTTATCCCCCATATTGTTGAGGCTTCGGGGGGAGTTGACCGCTCTCTTTTCTTCCTTCTCCTCGACGCCTATCAGGAGCAAAAACTCGACAATGGTGAAACCCGAATCTTTTTAAAACTAAACCCAAAGCTTTCTGCCTATAAAATGGCCATTTTCCCACTCGCCGCCAATAAACCAGAGCTCGTAAGTTTAGCTGAAAATCTTTACACTGACTTATCTAAAAAATACTCTCTCGATTTTGATGACAGTAGTAATATTGGCAAAAAATATCGCCGTCAAGATGAAATCGGCACTCCCTGGTGCGCCGTTATTGATTATCAAAGTCTCGAAGATGGAACTCTCAGTATCCGCGACCGAGACACCATGTCCCAAATCAGAATTAAAATTGAGGAAATTGACTCCTGGCTCTCAAATAAGTTAAACTAGACCCATTATGAAAAAATATTTAATTCTCGTCGTCCTTTCGTTATTTTTATTGTCTGGCTGTGGTAAAAAAACTGCCCCCGCCCCTTCTCCCACCCCGGCTCCAAAACTGGTAGAAATGGAAGTTCAGTTTCGACCCGAAATTACCCTTAGTCCCCGCGCCGATGGCCATGAGCTATATTTAAAAATAAACAAAATATCTGATACTATCAGCAAAATTGAGTATGAAATTACCTATCTAGCCACTGATGATAATCTCGAAATTGAAAAAGGTGCCAGTGGCATAATTGAGGCTGAGGAATTATCCACCGGTAAATCAGAACGTAAAATCCTCCTGGGCACTGAAAGTTGTACCAACGGCTGCAAATACAAATATGATACTGGCGTTAGGGGTGGTAAATTAAGTCTTGTTTTTTCTTTAAAAAACGGACAAATGTCCATGTTTGAAAGTCCCTTTATTCTTCAAAGTACGGCTGATTTAAAAAAAGCCGGTGGCAGTCTAGTTTGGACTGAAGAAAATTATACCTACACTCCTAAAAACAAGCCAAGCGGCACTCATTTTTATATCGCTCACAAAAATTATCTTGACGGCGGCTACCTTGTTACCAGTAGCGGCGCCCTTTAATGAACTATCACCAGCCCGTTCTTGCCCCGGAAATTATAAATTTTTTTGACCCTAAGCCAGGCCAAGTATATTTTGATGTTACTTTGGGAAACGGCGGTCATAGCCTTGAAATATTAAAAAAAGGAGCGATTGTCTGGGGTCTTGATGCTGATCCTCTTAATCTAAAAATCGCCGCTGACAGAATTAATGACCTCGGTCTCTCTCAAAATTTCCATCCACTTCTTGGCAATTTTAACCGTATCTTTACTATCTGGAAAAAAGAAATTAATCAACCACTGGATGGAATTTTAGCTGATCTCGGTCTTAGCCTAAATCAACAGTCAGGCCAAAGCAGGGGATTCTCATTTAAAGATACCTCTTCGCTTGACATGCGTTTAAATCCCAAAACACAAGCGTTGACTGCCGAAGAGATTATCAACACCTGGGATAAAGACCAGCTTTATCAAATTTTTACCAAATATACTCAGGAAAAACTAGCCAAGCCCTTAATTTTCGAAATTATTAAAGCCAGACAAAAAAAACCTATTAAAAATGGAGCGGAGCTAAGTCAAATAATCAGTTCATATTATCAAAAAAAACATTATTCAAGCTATCACCAGCCGGCTACTAAAATATTCTTAGCTCTCCGAATTGCTGTCAATCACGAATTTGAAAATATCAATAGACTGCTGACTGCTCTTCCCAAAATTGTTAAATCCGATGGTAAAGTCGCCATAATATCTTTTCACTCCGGTGAAGATCGCCTCGTCAAACAATATCTTCAAAAAAATAATTATCTCTCCAAGAAATTTTTACCCACTCATAGTGAAGTTAAAAAAAATCCACTTTCTCGCTCTGCCATCCTTAGGCTTTATAATCTTAATTGATGTTAAATCGTATTTTAGTCGCTATTGCCCTAGCACTTTTTGTCTTCCGGATTGCCTTTTCTCTCTACTATTCCAGCCAAATAGTCGCCGAAAATCAAATTTATACCGAGCTGAGTAAAAAATATACTGATCTTAAATATGAAAACGAAAAATTAGAAATAAACTATGCCCAAAAAAACGCCGTCAACCGAATCGAATCGTTCTAAAACGATTTTGATTACTATCTATCTTTGTTTTGTTATTATTCTGGCCAGATTATTTTACTGGCAAATAATAAAAGGTCAGGAGCTACGTGATAAAGCTACTTCTCAGCTTTATCGTCTTGAAAAAATTATTCCCCAGCAGGGACATCTCCTCGCCTCAGATTCTTTTCCCCTTAGTCTCGATTACACTTACTATACCCTATCTTTTTATAAACCCAACTTTAAACAAGAACTCTCCGAGGTACTCGCCGAAATCGAGAAAATAAAACCTACCTTTGCCACTGAAAATGCCAGGATATTGGAAATTTATAATAATCCGGCTCAAAAATGGGTGGAGTTTAAAAGCCAGTTTAGCCGTGAAGAAATACCAAGTCTTGTTTCCATACCTGGGCTTGATTTTACCCTAAAGCAATCCCGTTTTTATCCAGAAAATGATCTAGCCAAAAATATTATCGTTAACCTCGAAAGATATTATCAACGCAAAATATCGGGCCGCATCGGTTTTATTAGAAGTATTGTTGATGGAGTGGGGGAAAACCTCTTGACTCGTAAAAATTGGCAAAAAAATGAAGTTGATGGCGAAAATATCCAGCTTTCACTAAATCGCAAAGTACAACTTTTAGCCGAATCAACCATTAAAAAATC
>DHGB01000038.1 GCA_002402535.1 Candidatus Shapirobacteria bacterium UBA4809 | reverse complement strand
GTTGCCAATTTTTTAAAAACAGTTGATTTTAAATGGGAAGTCATTATTGCCAACGATCAATCGACCGACAATAGTCTAAAAATAGTACAAGATTTTGTCAAAAAACATCCTAAATTTCGGGTTCTTGATTTACCAAAAGGAGGCAAACCCGGAGCTATTTGGGGAGGCCTTCAACAAGCTAAATATCCAATTGTTCTTTTTACCGATATGGATCAGTCCACTCCAATTTCAGAAATAAAAAAACTTCTTTCTTTTTACGATAAGGGCTATGACATTGTTATTGGTTCTCGAGGGGGAAATCGAAGTGGCTTTAGTTTTATTCGACTTTTAGGTTCAAAAGTATTTTCTTTATTTCGTAAAATATTATTACAAAGTTCTATTGATGACACCCAGTGTGGTTTTAAATCTATGAAGACAGCTTTAGCCAAAGAAATTTTTCCTCAGCTTAATGTGATTAAAAACATTCAAAGTGGTCAAGGGTGGCGAGTTTCTGCCTATGATGTTGAAATGCTTTTTATTGCCGACAAAATGGACTACAAAATAAAAGAAGTTCCGGTTTTATGGCACGATGAAGATACCAGCGTGACCAAGGGTGATGCCAGTGCCAAATATCTAAAAGAATCAAAGAGAATGGCCCAGGAAGTTTGGCGAGTTTTTACCAACAATCTTAAAGGTGTTTATGAAAATAAATCTCAAAAATAGCCTTATTTTAGGTATTATATGTCTTATCTTTTTAATTTCTAGGATCTGGAATCTAGAATCTCTTCCTGTATTCGGGGATGAAGCTATCTACATTCGCTGGGCCCAAATTATTAAAAGTGTCGATACTCTCCGTTTTATTCCCCAAACCGATGGTAAACAGCCCCTCTTTATGTGGCTCAATGCCGTTACTCTTCGTTTTATTTCTGACCCTCTCATTTCAGGTCGACTCATTTCTGTTTTTTCAGGGCTAGGTATATTAATTACTTTGTTTTTAATTAGCCATTCTTTTTTACCTTCGTTGATTTATCTTTTTTTACCTTTCACCTTCTTTTTTGATCGCCTAGCCACGGCTGATAATTTACTCTCATTTTTGGGTCTATTTTCTCTTTTCTTATCACTTAAACTGGCTAAATATCCCCGCTTTGATTTAGCCATGATTTTGGGTGTTATCTTAGGTCTTGCTTGGTTGACCAAATCTCCGGCCATTTATTTTATAGTTCTTAGCATTTTGACTTTTATTATTTACAATCCAAAAAATCTAAAAAAATTATATTTTCCCCTTCTTTCAGCTTTTATCGCTTTTTGTATTTACAATATTCTCCGTCTCGGTCCTGCCTTTGCTCAAATAGCTTTAAGAAATAAAGATTACATCTGGCCATTAACTGAAGTTTTAAAACATCCCCTTGATCCTCTTATTCCCCATCTCAAAGACACCTTAAACATTTATAAATATTTTTTATCTATCCCCATATTACTCTCGCCATTTTTATATTTTCCTTTCAGAAAAAAAATTAAATTTGATTCTATTTTCCTTATTTATTTTGCTTGGTTTCTTTTGCCTTTAATTGCCAACTGCGCCATGGCCAAAGTTTTTACTGCCCGCTATATTTTATTTACTCTGCCACCCCTAATTCTAGTTTTTTATCACTTTCTCAATCCACTCTTTAATAAAAAATATATATATCTTCTATTAATTTTATTTATCCCCAATTTATGGCGGATTTATCAAATTAGTTTTCGGCCATACAATTTAAAACTGCCCCCGACTGAAACCGGTTACATTATTGACTGGACTTCGGGCTGGGGNNCCTGATGGTCTTCAAATTTACACCAATCAGCTACCTCAGTTAACCATCTTTGGTGTGGGCATAAACATTGAAAAAATTCCCGAAAAATTAATTGATGCCAAAAATTATGGTGATGAAGTTTATATGCTTTTTAATGCCTCTCGCCTAAAACTTAGTAGTGCCGATATTTCTACCCTAAATTTGGTTAAAAGTATACCAAAGCCTGATGGTGATGCTTTACTTCTTTATCGCTTATAAGCGCGGATTCATAGTAAAATAGAAGCATGCTAGCCAAATTATTTCATCATCGCTTTTTTTGGCCGACACTACTAATAATTTTAATTATTCCAACTTTTAGTTTTCTTTTGAAACCCGGCCTTTATTGGAATATGCATGATGATATGCAGATGATTCGGCAAATGGAAATGGAAAAATGCTTTAAAGATGGCCAAATTCCTTGTCGCTGGACGCCTGACTTGGGCTACGGCTATGGCTATCCNNTTATTTAATTTTTATCCACCCCTACCTTATTTAACTGGACAAATTTTTAGAAGTCTAGGTTCTTCTTTCGTCACTACTGTCAAATTATCTGCCATTCTTATGATTACTCTATCTGCCTTAGCGATGTATCTACTGGCGAGTGATCTAACCGGTCCCTTAGGTGGTTTTCTAGCTGGTCTTTTTTACACTTATGCGCCATATCACGCTGTCAATATTTTCATTAGAGGCGCCTTTAATGAAGCCTGGTCAGCCCTATTTTTTCCTTTAATTTT
>DHGB01000032.1 GCA_002402535.1 Candidatus Shapirobacteria bacterium UBA4809 | reverse complement strand
GGGGCCATTACATTTGGGGCACTTTATGGGCACCTTAAAAAATAGAGTGGCTCTACAGGATGAGTATGAGTGTTTTTTCATTATGGCTGATCTTCATACTTTGACAACAGCCATGAATATGGAAAAAACGGCGACAATTAACGATCGGGTAAAAGCATTAGTTTTAGACTATCTTTCGGTGGGAATTGATCCTAATAAATGCACTATTTACCAACAATCTAAGGTGTCCGAAGTGACTTATTTATCGACAATTTTTAGTAATTTAGTCACAGTCCCAAGAGCCCTAAGAGTACCAACTCTAAAAGATGTGATGCATGATTTACATATTGAGCAACCATCGCTGGGTCTATTAAATTATCCCGTACTGCAAGCAGCCGATATATTAATGGTCAAAGCTAATTTAGTCCCAGTGGGTAAAGACCAACAAAGTCATGTAGAAGTATGCCGAGAAATTGCCAGAGATTTTAATAAAAATTTTCGGGAAGTTTTTCCGATTCCTGAAGCTCTAATTGGCGAAGTGGGAACACTAGTTGGCACCGATGGTCAGGCAAAAATGAGTAAAAGTGTAGGAAACGGGATTTATTTGTCAGATAATGAAAACACGGTCAAAGAAAAAGTAATGCACATGTACACTGACCCCAGCAGAATTAGACCAACTGATCCGGGACATGTGGAGGGTAATCCAGTGTTTATTTATCATGATGCCTTTAATGAGAATAAACAGGAGGTGGCCGATCTTAAGGATAGATATATCAAAGGCCAGGTTGGTGATGTAGAAGTTAAAGAAAAACTGGCTTTAGCAATAAATAAATTTTTGACACCCATTAGGGAAAAAAGGGCAGTTTTTAAAAAAAATGATGAGCTAATCCAGCAAATAATTGAAGAGGGTAGTAAAAAAGCCCGAATCGAAGCTCAAAAAACTCTAAACGAAGTATTAATGGCCATGGGGATTTAAATGACAAAATATTATATTTTTCGCCATGGACAGACACAAAATTCAAAGTATCACCTTCCTTACCCCAAAGATAACCGGAAGATAAAAATACTAAAAGACAGCATTCCGGCCATTAAAAAAATGGCAGAGTATTTAAAAAACATTACTCCTGATCTGGCTACTTCTTCTGAATATTTAAGGTGTCAACAAACAACTAAAATCGTGGCGAAAATAACAGGAATGAATTTTAAAAAAGACTCTAGATTAAATGAATTTGGAAATGAAACTTTTTTACAATTTAAAAAGAGAATAAAGGATTTTTTGGAAGAGGTAGAAAAAAATAAATATCAGACGGTAGTAATTTGTACCCACGGCGCAGGAATAGCAACCATAAAAAACCTCTTGATAAAAGGCAGAATGAAAAAAAAGGAATTGCCTTTTTACCCAAAACCAGGAATATTATTGTGCATTGAAGGCAAAAAAGTTAAAGAGATTGATTTTAGGTAGGCATGCATGGACTCGGACCATGGACTTCCGACTTATAAGATCGGCGCTCTAACCAACTGAGCTACATGCCCATAATTAATCTTCAGTAATTAATTTTCAAACTTCAGTCGTTGGGATTGAAGATTGTAGATTGAAGATCGTTTTATGGTAGCAGGAGAGGGGTTCGAACCCTCGACCTCAGCGTTATGAATGCTGTGCTCTAACCAACTGAGCTACCCTGCCTTCGCTAAAGCTACGGCAAGATAAGCCTGCCATAAGCTAGAGCATTATACCAATAATGCCTGTTTTAAGAAACAAAAAAGCCGTCAAGTTAATGACGACCTCTTTGTTAGTTGCGGGGCCGGGAGTTGAACCCGGCCTGTGAGATTATGAGCCTCACGTGCAGCCGTACACTACCCCGCATGTTGTTAAAAGAACTGTTGGATTTTAGCACAATGAACTAGATGAGTAAATATTTAAGGATTTAAGGATTTTTTTAATTCTAGATTTCTTTTTTCTAAATTGACAACTTTTTGATTAAGATTTTGGATTAGTTTTTGAGCATTTAAGAGAAGGCTTAGCTGCTGATAGATACCGAGGGCGGAAGAAAAAATAATAATGACAATAATCCAACGATATAGATATTTTTTAAACATAGCTTGATGAATGGCCTAATATGTGGTACTATAAGACATACTTATCATAAAATTATGTCTAATTTAGCCTTAAAAGATGCTTTAAACTTGTTTACCGATGCCCTAAATAAAAAGGGCAAGTCGATTAATACTATTGTAGCCTACAAGGGCGATATTAATCAGCTGATAATTTTTTTGGCTAAAAAACAAATTACCGAGGTTCAATCGATTGGACCCAAAGAAATTGAAGATTTCAAAAAAGATTTAACCGAAAATGGCTATACCGCCAAATCAGTGTCCCGAAAGTTGAATTCAATCAAAAACTTTTTTTCTTTTCTAAAAGACGAAGGCAAGATTAGTCTCGATCCCTCAACCGAAGTAAAACATCCAAAATATGAAAACGATATTCCTAAAATTTTAAAACCGATTGAATACCGCTCGCTTCGAGATGCTTGTCGAAATGATATTAGAGCGACAGCCATTGTGGAATTAATGCTTCAAGCAGGACTCCGAATTAAAGAAATTGAAAGTCTAAAAATAGAGAATATTAAAGAGAATGAAGTTATTATTGAAAGCTATGAAAGTCACTCACAAAGAAAAGTGCCCCTAAACAATTCGGCTAAAAGTGCTTTAAAAAGATATTTAGACGAGGTCAGAGATAATAATAGTAAAAATAAAAATGTCTTTATTACTAAAACTGGGAGAGTTTTACTTGCCAGAAACATCAGAAGCTTATTAAATAGATATTTTAATAAAGCCGATATTAAGGGAATTAAAGTAAATGATCTCCGAAACACTTTTATTGTTTTTCAGCTTAAGGCTGGAGTCCCCCTAGATGTCGTTTCCCAAGTTGTTGGACATAAAAGAATTTCGACGACTGAAAAATATTTGGAGCTGATTGATACTAAAGAAGAATCAAGAGGAATCAAGTTAAAAGAACTTTAAAGACGGGCGCGCTTGGCAATTTCGGCTTCAACAATAGCTTTGGAACGGCCATACTTTAGGCTAGATAATTTCTTAATCATTTCCGACATTTTGGGATTGCCAGGCTTTTTCTTTTCAGCCGCAGCGACTTTTATCGAAAAAGGTGATTTGGGTACTCCTTCAATCATGGTTTTTAGATAAATTTCACCAGTTCCTAAATTCAACAAATCATGTTCATTAAATTCGGGCTTAAACTGATTTACTAAAAAGTTAGCATCAGAAATACCCACCCGAAAGGAGCAAATTGAACCGACATTACCGAAAACTGCATTCTTGACCTCATCGTCCATTTGAGAAATAAATTGATTGGCCACGGTTAAATTCAAATGGTATTTACGAGCCTCAGACAAAATGACAGCAAAATCTTGGGTGGCAAAATTTTGAAACTCATCAACATATAAATAAAAATCGCGCCTTTTTTCTTCGGGTACATTCTGGCGACTCATGGCGGCAATCAAAATTTTGGGGATTAGAACTAAACCTAAAAAGGCGGAATTTTCTTCACCAATTGAACCTTTGGCGAGGTTAATAATTAGTATCTTGCCATTATCCATAGCTTCGCGAAAATTAAAAGAAGAGACACTTTGGCCAATGATGTTGCGCATCATAGTATTGGTGATAAAACGGCCAAATTTGGAAACAATATAATCTAGGACTTCGGATTTATGAAATTCATTAGTATTGGCAATTTGATCAGTCCAGTATCTTTTGACCATGGGATCATTAACTTTCGGCAATAAATACTGAACGTATGAGGGATCAGTTAGACAGCGAACTATTTCGATAAAAGTAGCTCCGGGCTCAGTCATGACCGTGAGCATTATATTTCTGATGGCATGTTCGAAACGAGGACCAACAATACCGGTTTTATAAGGATCGTAAAGCTTATACATTAGATTAATAATGGAAGAAGTCACAAAGTCCTTCTGATCCTCTCGATCACACTCCATGACATTAAAACCCATAGGGCGTTCGGTTTGAGAGGGATCAAAATAGATGACGTCTTCAATTCTTTCCGGGGGAATTCTTTCCAAAATGCTTTCGTAAGTATCATGAGGATCGATAAAACAAACACCCCGACCGGCTTTAATATCCTGAAGGGCCATATCGGCAAGGAGCCAAGATTTTCCTACACCAGTTTGACCAACAATGTAAAAATGACGCTGTCTATCAGTCGGAGTAATACAAAATTTTTGAGTAACGCCCCGATATAAATTATCACCGATATACATCCCCTCCTGGGGAGCATCGGGGGGGATAGGCGCTTTTTTGGACTTTAACCAGTAAATATTTGGGGTTTCGACTGATTTATTGGGTAAATGAAAAATAGAAACAATTTCGTCGGTGGAAAGAATGGTTTTGTTTTTCCGCCAATAAACAACTGGATATTTATAAACAAAATCATCGATAAACTGGGATTTAAAATATATTTTTCGACTAGATAATTTATTCCAGGGTGATTCCAGCTGACCAAAACAGGCCTTAACATTGGATAAATTTACCTTAGCTACTTCAGTTGTCGGAGCTACGGCAACGATTCTAATGACTACTTCAAATCCAGGTTTGTTGCATTTGTTTTCAATGGCTTCAAGCTGCCGAGCATCGACTTTGTAAGAGGCTTTTTCTGGATTAGACTCTGATTTTTTGGTACCGCTAATAAAAGACTTACCTGATTTGGCCCAAGCAGAATCTACCGGAGACAAGATTAATTGAATTGCGACCGTCTCCTCAGGACTAAGCTTTGAAAGAACTGAAGTAAAAGCAGAAAGAGTGTCGGTAGGAATTTCCTTATATGTTTTTAAGGGATAATAGGCTACTTTTTTTAGACCAAGCCAAGCAGATTCAACCTTGCCATTTTCGGAAAAAATATTAGCTTCGTCAACGGCCTGGATATCGGCGCCAGCATAAATGCTATAAATTTGTTTTTCAATTAAATCTCGATATTTGCTCGGCAGAGAGATATAAAAACGAATATCCTGATTGGTACCGATAATTTCTAAAGAAATACTGGGCTGAGCCACAAAAATTTGTAAAAATTTAAAACGAGCTGATTTGTAAAAACTACTAACGGCTGCGATAACTGGCTCCATGGCATCAATCTTGACTTCATTGTCCTGAGGGACAGCGACAAGGAGGGTGATTAATTCCAAAGATTTTTTTTCGCGGTCCCGCCAGCGGTACCACAAAATAAAAGCAAAGCCTAGTAAAAATAAAAATAAAAGGATCCCTAGTGAGACCAAAACAATATAAAAAGCTGAAAGCAAAAAATCAAAAATATTAGTTAGTGTCATGGGATTTAAATGTTACATTACCTTTTTTTATTTTAATAAATCTAAACCAAAAAGAGGAAAGCCAACGTCCCGCTTCTTGCCAGGTCTTCTTAAAGCCAACTATAAAAGTTTTTTTAGTAATCGGAAGGGTAATTTGAGGTTCTTGAGAATTTGAGGAGGCCCCTGTAATCTGTCCATCATCATTAATGGTATTTGGCCCAGAAGTTGTGACCTGTTCGACTTTTTCCATCCAGGTTTTTATTTCCCGAGGAACTGGTTCTCGACCAATGTTTTCTTGGCCGATATCAACCATTCCTGCCTTGTTTTCTGCAGTATTTGGATATATTTCCGGTTTTTTCTCTTTAATTTCAGGCATTATAAAAGTATAGGCTAAAGTTGCTATAATGCCAACAGGAATATGGCATCAACACTTAGAGAGATTAGAAAAATTGACAACAGTCGCCTATTAATGCCGATGGCAACGACATTTTTAGTGATTTTTTTGGTAGTAATCGCAGTTTGGTTTTTTAAAGGCGGTAGTTTTCGACTCTATGCCAGTGCTTTTTTTAGCCTTTACTATTTAACTGGCCAAATCTGGGTTTCAGTGCTTTTAATAGGTATATGTCAAAATATTGTCCTTTTGCCCATGCGTTTTATTGGCATGAGACTGTCACAGTCTTTTAAAGATTTTGAAGAAGAAATCGAAAAAAGTAGTAATGATGATGCTTATTTGGTATTTACTGACAAAGTAAAAAAGGGCGACTTGGGAATTTTATTTTATATTTTAAATTTTATTGTTAATGCAATTGCTTTTTTCTCGGCGGGAAGAATATTTTTAATTGACTTTTATACCCAGAAACTAGATCCCGCCCTGCTTTATAAATGGGTACCGTATCCCGATTACCCGCTCGTGGGGACTATTTTTAAACTCCCATTTTTTAAAATAACAGAAACAATTAGTGTGGATTGGAAAACAATACTCTTCATCTGGCTTGGAATTTCTTTATTTTTTGCAGTCCTAAAACTACTTTGGAGAATTTTCAGAGCTTTTTTAACACATAATAAAAAAATACTGGCGCTAAGGATTAACTATAATCGGCTTCTGCTCCAAAGTGGAGGCTTTAGCGGGACTGTCTTGATTTTGTCGATAATACTGCTTAGAAATTTCCCGGTAAAATTTGAAAATTGGCTACTTTTAGCGGATTTAACTAGACAGAATACAACTATGAATTTTATTACGGCCGTGGGAACCTTCTTGACCACTGTTCATGCTGGCTATACCAGACACAACATCGATAAGGAAATTGCGGAAAAAAGAGGTGTTGATGAAATAAAGCTCGATAAGGTATTTAAAGACAAGATGAAAGAAACTTTCAGAAATGCATTGTTTTTAGGTCTGGGAGCCTTTCTCATCACCAACCAGATTCCCTGCGCTTTTGAATTATCGGTAGCAACTTTTGAGGCCCTTTATATTTTGTCCCCCTATACTTTTGACAAAATACTGATTAGAGCAGGAGCAAACCAAGGAAGAAAAACTGAAGAGAATACAGATTTGGTAACGACTGAATCATAAATGGAAAGCCAAGATTTTTTAAATACCTTAAATCGTTACCGGGATTTGCTTTGGCCAATTATTGAAAAGAAAATTGAAGAAGTAAATATATTTCCTGATTATTGTCGTCTAGATAGAAAATATCAAAAGGAACTTGATTTTCACCTCAAAGTTGTGAGTGATTATCCACGAAGAAAGGGTAAATATCTTAGACCAAGTTTGCTACTACTGACAGCTGAAGGGATGGGAGGTAAAAGAGACAGGGCGATGACAACCGCTGCGGCCATGCAAATATCTGAAGACTGGATTTTGAATCATGATGACATTGAAGATGATTCTGAAAGTCGAAGGGGTCAAAAAGCCCTTCATAAAATCTATGGAAACGAGCTGGCCATTAATGCCGGAGATGCCCTACACGTAATTATGTGGAAAGTTCTTTCTGATAATTTCTTAATATTAGATAAAAAAACGGCGATGAAAATTGTCGAAGAATTTTATACCATGATGAGCCGAACCATACTTGGTCAAGGGATAGAATTAAAATGGACGAGGGATAATCGTTATGATTTAAGTGAAAAAGATAATTTATTAATACTAGAAAGTAAAACTGGATATTACACCATTGCCGGACCAATGAGGCTAGGAGCCATTATCGCCGGAGCTTCGGAAAAACAACTTGAAACAATTTATCGATTTGGAGTACTTTTAGGAAGATCTTTTCAAATTGTTGATGATCTTTTAGACCTAACTTCTGATTTTTCAGGTCAAAAAAAAATGGGGAACGATATTTATGAAAATAAAAGAACCCTGATGTTACTAGATCTAATAAAGAAAAGTAGTGAAAGAGATAAGAAGTTAATTAGTAATATATTAAATAAAAAAAGAAACGAAAAAACTGAACAGGATGTTGAGGTTATTGTTGACTTAATGAAAAAATACGGAAGTCTTGACTACAGTAAAGAAAAGGCTGATAAATATGCAAGGCAGGCAAAAATAATATTTGAGAAAGAACTACGTTTTATTAAAAGAGAGCCATACCGAAGTCAACTAATATCAGGCATAGATTTTATCGTAAACAGGAATTACTAGAGATAGGAGCTCAAATGGTAGAATAGGCCAGTGGAAAATCAGGTTGAAGAAATTAAAAAGAAGCTCGATATTGTAGAAGTAATTAATAAATTTGTGCCTTTGAAAAAAAGAGGTCGTCACTACGTGGCTTGTTGCCCCTTTCATCAAGAAAAAACCCCTTCTTTTGTGGTCTCACCGGAACTGCAAATTTACAAGTGTTTTGGCTGTGGCAAGGCAGGAGATGTTTTTACTTTTGTTCAGGAATACAACCGAATTGATTTTAAAGATGCGCTTGAAGATTTGGCAAAAATGGCCGGAATTAAACTAGTGCGGTCGACTAAAATCAGTGGTGAAGAATCAATAAAAAAACGCTTATTTGAAATCAACAGAGAAACAGCTAAATTTTATAACTATATTTTATTAAAACATGAGCTTGGTAAAGAGGCACTTGAATATATCAAAAAGAGAAATATTAGCGAGGAAACGATAAATAAGTTTTTGATTGGCTTCGCCCCACCCGATAGCCGCTTAATTATCAATTACCTACTTAAAAAGGGCTATAAAACCGAAGAATTATATAAAACAGGTTCTTTTGGGAAAAGTCAGTATAAACAAGGTCAAAGTTATGACCGTTTTAGCGATAGGCTAATTTTCCCTCAGATTGATTTTCGGGACAGAATTGTGGGATTTTCCGGAAGAATCTTACCCAGTAATAAAAATCAGAATTTAGCAAAATATATTAATTCGCCGGAAACTGAAATTTACCACAAAAGCCAAATGTTTTATGGACTGAATCTGGCCAAAGAAAGTATTAAAAAAAATAATTTAGCCATAATTGTCGAGGGAGAGTTCGATATGATTTCGCCATATCAGGCGGGAATCGAAAACGTGGTGGCCATAAAGGGGACAGCCTTAACTGAGGAGCAGCTCCAATTAATCAGACGCTACACTGAGACCTTAATTCTGGGACTTGATTCCGATTTTGCCGGTAATAAGGCCATGATTAGAAGTATTGAGCTGGCTGATAAAATGGATTTTGAGATAAAAATCCTGGATCTTGGAGAAAAATATAAAGATCCGGATGAGGCAATAAATAAAGATTTAGATTTTTTCAAAAAAAGGCTCAATGAAGCAGAAACAATTTGGGATTTTATATTAGCCTCTAGTGTTAAAAACTATGGTATAGATAGCCCAAGGGGTAAAAAATTAATTTTAGCAACTGTCCTGCCCTTTCTCGCCAAAATTAATAATCTGGTAATTAGGGCAGATTATATAAAAAAAGTCTCTCAGACTATAGATTCTGATGAAGAAAGTGTGGCTGAAGAATTCAAAAAATATTTAAATCAAAATAAAGAAAGTGTTTCAAATTTAAAGAAAATAAATAAAATTGAAGAAAAAGGAGATATGCGGGAAAGGCTGGAAGAAAGGTATTTAATTCTGGCTTTGAGGCTGCAAAAACCAAAAATAGCAATCAAACTGCTAAAGTGGAAAACGCTACGATTTATAAAAATTGGAGGAGTGATAGAAAAGATAACAAAATTTGAAGCTAAAAAGGTGGCGGAAAATTTGGACCCAGAACTCCTTGACACTTTTAATAATTTATATTTAAAAGCTTTTGAAGATCAAAATAGTGCTGAAGAAAGGAGAAAAGAAAGGAGTAAAATACTTAGGCAAATAGAAGAACTAGAGTTAAAGGACAGGCTAAAATCATTAAGTGATATAATTGCTAATCTAGAGGCCTCTGGAGACGAAAAGGAAATTGCCAAAGTTGAGGCAAATTACGCTCAAATATTGACAAAACTGGCAATATTGCAAAGAGCTAAGTCTTAAGAGGGCTAATTTTTGATAGAATACAAAATTATGGCCACAACAATAAACATATCCCAAATAAAAACTAAGTTAGTGGCTCAGGCAAAAAAACTCCGATATCTTACTAATGATGAAATTCTAGCCCTAATCCCCGAACCAGAAAAATATATTGAACAAATTGATCAACTTTTCGATTATCTGTTCGATAAGGGAATAGATATTTTTGACAAGGTGGAGTCAAGAGAGATAATTGATTCAGAAAAGGGAAAGCTGAGCAGTGCCGATCTTTTGGCACTTTTATCTCAAAAAAATAGCATGGACTCAGTGCGAATGTATTTAAAAGAAATTGGAAAAATTGATTTAATTAATTTTGAGAAAGAAGTGGAATTAGCTAAGGCAATTGAAAAAGGCTCCGGAGAGGCCAGAGCTCATCTAATCAATGCTAATTTGAGACTGGTGGTGTCAATTGCGAAAAAATATATTGGAAGAGGTCTGACCTTTCTCGACCTAGTTCAGGAAGGAAATCAGGGGTTGATGAGAGCGGTAGAAAAATTCGATTGGAAACGAGGTTTTAAGTTTTCAACTTATGCGACCTGGTGGATAAGACAGGCTATCACCCGGGCCATTGCCGATCAGGCTAAAACAATAAGAATTCCGGTTCACATGGTTGAAACAATTAATAAAGTTTATAAAGCGACAAGAGCCTTGACCCAAAGACTGGGACGAGAACCGACTATCGAAGAAATTGCCGCAGAAGTGGGAATTACAGTAGAAAAAGTCGAAGAAATTTACCGAATATCTCAAGATACAACCTCTCTCGCCACCCCAGTCGGCGATGATGAGGATTCATTTCTGGGAGATTTTATTGAAGATTTGACCCAGCCAAGCCCCTATGAGGAAACATCAAAAGAGCTCCTAAGAGAGTCGATTGAAGAGGTTCTCGAAAGTCTTGACGAAAGAGAGGCAAAAGTACTTTCACTACGTTTTGGACTAATGGGAGAAACCCCAAAAACACTTGAAGAAGTAGGTAAAATTTTTAATGTGACCAGGGAAAGAATTAGACAAATAGAGGCCAAAGCTTTAAGAAAATTAAGACATCCAAGTCGAAGAAAAAAGCTACAAGATTATTTGGAATAGGTTTTGATAATTTCCAAAACTTGCTCGGGTTTGTCGACGAAATAACAAATTTGTTTTTCAATTTTTTCAAATTTTAATTCGGAAGTAATGGTATTAATTATTTTGCGCCATTTTTTGCCATAAAAAATAATGGGTTTTTGGCGGGGAAAGGCGAATTTGGCCTCAGACCAGACATAAGCCATTTCGGCCAGAGTGCCGGTACCACCGTAAAAAATAACGTAAGCACTAGCAAGTTTAATTAGTTTACTCAGTCTTCCTTGATAAGATTTTAAAGAATAGATTCGTTTAACCTGAGAAATATTCTCCGGATACTGGCCTTCGTAATGAGCGACTGGTTGGCTCTTTGGATTGATAACCACAGCTTCGGCTCGGCCGTGAACAGAAACTGCCCCAAGGGTTGAAGCCAGCATAATTCCCGGCCCACCACCATTGATAATAGTAAAGTTGTTTTTACTTAAAAGTTGAGCCGTATCATAGGCATCAATAAAACTGAGGCTTCTTTTTTTGACATCAGAGTTGCCGAAAAAAGCAATGCGAAGACGTTTTTTATTTTTCTTTTTCATGAATTAAATCTAAAAAATATTGACCTAAATAAATAATATCAACTCCGAATTGTTTTATTTGAGAAAAATTATCTGGAGTAACTCCCCCATCAATGGCAATTTTTTTGCCAATTTTTTTAGCTTCAGTTATTTTTTGAAAAATAGTTTCATCTAAAGGATAGGTGCCAAAGCCGGCTGGACGTGCCATTAGTAAGATTAAATCGCACTCACTGGGAATATTATCAACCGGGGTATCAATATTAAAAGCCAGGCCAACCTCTAAACCTAAATTTTTGGCTTCAGTAACAAAGATTTCTCGATTTGACATCATTTCAACTTGACCATAAATTCGAGAAGCATCAACAAAGAGACATTTTTTTAGCCAATTAATCGGTTCTTTAACCATCAGATGGATATCCCATAGACTAGAGTATCTTTGATTAAATTTTGAAATTAATTCGAGCTCGAAACTTTTTCCAGAGGTAAAAACATTATCAACAACATCAATTTGGATCCAGGAAGAGAGATTTTTTATTTGAGAGAAACGGTTTTCAGCTAAATCGAAATCTTTTTCTAAAATAGTGGGAATTATTTCCATATATGAAGAGCCATCTCGATGAGACGACAGCTATAACCGTATTCATTGTCATACCAGGCTCCGATAGAAACCATATCGTCGGAAACGACCTTAGTCATACGAGTATCGATAAGACATGAAGAATTGTTGCCTATAATATCTGAAGAAACGAGTGGCTCATAAGAAACTTTTAATTTCCCGACGAGGGAAGATTGAGAAGCAGCATCTTCAAAAAGAGCATTAATTTCTTCGACAGTAGAGGAGCGGACTAATTTAAAAGTTAAATCAGAATAAGAACCGCAAACAACAGGGACCCGAATGGCGGTACCAGCAAAACGCCCCCTAGCCTCGGGATAGGCGGCAATAACGGCCTCGGCCGCTCCGGTAGAAGTGGGAACAATATTGATGGCGGCGGCTCGGGCGCGGCGAGGATCTTTACCGCTGCCATCGACAATATTTTGATTGGTAGTATAGGCATGAATAGTGGTCAAAACACCCTCCTGAAAACCGATTTTTTGATCAATTAATTTGACAATGGGAGCGACACAGTTCGTAGTACAGGAGCCATTGGAAATAAGAGTCTCGCCATGGTATTTATCAGCATTAACACCCAAAATATAAACCGGAATCTTGGGATCTTTGGCGGGGGCAGAGATAATAACTTTTTTGGCTCCACCGTTTAAATGAAGGGCGGCTTTGGAGTCGATAAAGGCACCAGTGCATTCTAAAACGATATCAACCCCATAATTTTTCCAGGGAATTTGAGCGGGGTCACTTTCTCCTAGAAAGGGAATTTCTAAATCATTGATGAGAAGACGGCCGGTTTCACGGGCTTTTTGGGGTTCGGCAAAAGAGATTTTACCGGGAAAACGACCGTAGACAGAATCGTATTTAAACTGATAGGCGTAGGCTTCCATTTCAAGCTCACCCCGAGTATTAATCGCCGCCACTTCAACGTCATATTTTTCCATCAAAATAGCTCTAAGAACGACAGTGCCAATTCGCCCAAAACCATTAATGCCGATTTTCAGTTTTTTTGTTTCCATAATTAATAATACAACAAAAGAATCTGTTAATTCGACCAGGCGGGGAGATTGGGATTGACCAAAAATTCAAGAAGGACTCCCCCGCCACTACAGAAAAAATCGTATTTATCTTTGAGATTTAAATTTAAAACAGAGGCGGAGGTATCACCACCAGCCACAACCTTGTAGGCTGTGGTAGCGGCAATGGCCCGAGCAATTTTTTCAGTTCCGTTTCGATAATTTTCATTTTCATAAAAGCCCATAGCTCCTGCCCAAATTATTGTTTTTGAATTATTTATTATTTCAGTGAATTTAGCGATGGATTCTTCATTAATATCAAAGGTATCCGGAGTCAAAATAGCAGGAATAATTTTGGGGTCAACGAGGGATAAAAGCTGAGGTAACTTGCCACCAATTAAAATGTGATCGCAGTGAGAAATTAATTTATCCAGATGTTTTAATTTATCCTCTTTGGCACCGCCGAGAATAAGGGTGAGTGGCCGGGAGGGATTTCCTAAAGAGACAAGGTGATTATATTCCTCAATAAAGCTTAAACCATAAAAACTGGGTAAATGTTGCCATAAAGTAATCGAGGCGTGAGCGCGATGAGCCACAGCAAAGGCATCGTTGACATAGGCCTGACAAAATCCACTGAGGGGGGCTAAAAAAGAGGCAGTGTTATTTTCTTCTTCTGGCCAAAAACGGATATTTTCTAAAAAAACAAGATTATTGACAGCCAAGGCCTGATCAATTTGTTCAAAATTAATTTCCGGCATAAAAACACTTTCAATTAAAGACTCTCCTTCTGGTTCTAAAAGGGACATTAGTTCTAAGTAAACTGGCCTGAGGGTATATTTGTCTTCGATGCCATTCGGCCGACCACGATGACCGATAATTAAAATTTTGCATTTTTTTTCGAGCAACAATCTAATGGTGGGTAAAGATTTTTGGAGACGAGAGTTGTCAATAATTTTATTATCAAAAAAAGGAAGGTCGAGATCGAGACGTAAAACAACCCTAATTTGAGGAATAATTTCTTCAACGCTCTTGAGTTTCATAGTCTTTGATTTGATTAATTCTTCTAATATGACGCTCCTCGCTTGAGAAAAGAGTTTTCAAAAAAGTTTCAGTAATTTTTTGATTATCTTTGACGCTTACCCAGTCGGCGCTTAAGCAAAGAATATTGATATTGTCATCGCTTCGAGCGGAGGCAGCCTGTTTGACCGAGGTGCAAAGTCCGGCGCGAATCCCACTCACCTTATTAGCAGCGATAGAAGCACCAACCCCGGAGCCACAGATTAAAATTCCCCGAGCGTTTTCTCTGGTAACCGTTTCACCTAGTTTTATGGCAAACTTCGGATAATCATCATCACGTTCGTATTCAGTAGCACCCAGATCACGAAATTCATAAAGCTCGATTTCGAGCCATTTTTTTATCTCTTCTTTTAACCGAAAACCGCGATGGTCAGCAGCAATATATATCATCCCTTATACTATATTAACATTTATGGAAAAAATTAAGATTGGAGAGAAAAAATTTTTAATAGAAATAAAGAGGAAAAGGGTGCAGACATTACGACTGAGAATAGTAGGAAAAAATAAAATAGTGGTTAATATCCCCTGGCTGATGCCTTTGATGGTCGTCAATAAATTTATTAAGAACAATGAAGGCTGGATTCTAAGACAAAATAAAAAAATAAAAAAGAAAAAAAGATTAAATAAAATTAAAAAGATAGAAATTTTAGGCGAAAATTACGAAGTAGAGACAAAAAAAGCTTTGAGGGATTCACTGGTAATTATCGATAAAAATATCTTGATAAACTATTCGGAAAAAAATAAATTAAAAGAAATTTTTGATAAAAAAATGAGAATTCTGGCTGGTAAATTAATTAAAGAAAAAACGAGAGAGCTGGCTAATAAATATAATTTACACTACGAAAAAGTGGGAATAAAAAATCAAAGCTCAAGATATGGATCCTGTTCTGGGATGGGCTCATTAAATTTCAATTGGCAAATAATTTTATTCCCGATGGATAAATTTGAACACGTAATTCTCCACGAACTGACCCACCTAACGATCAAAAATCATTCGAGAGCTTTTTGGGAACTTCTGGAAAAATACGACAGTAACTGGAGGGAAAATAATCGGTGGCTGAAAAGGGAAGGAACAAATAAATTTATAATTTAATCTCAATTCCAATCGGACAGTGGTCGGAGCCGTAGACATCAGTGAGAATAAAAGCGTCGGTAATTTTGGACTCTAGTTTTTTATCAATAAAGAAATAATCAATGCGCCAGCCAACGTTTTTGGGACGGGCGCCAGAGCGCTGGGACCACCAGGAGTATTCGATTTTGTTATTATTAATGAGGCGGTATGTATCAGTCCAATTATGAGCAACTAATTTATCCATCCAGGCTCTTTCTATCGGCAAGAAGCCGGAAGTTTTAGCGTTGTCTTTGGGGCGAGCTAAATCAATTTCAGTATGAGCGGTGTTGACATCGCCGCAAAAAATTACCTTCTCTCCTCTATCTCGCAGGTCGTCGATATATTTTAAAAAATAATTATAAAATTTCATTTTAAAATCGAGGCGACCGAGGTCTCGTTGACCGTTGGGAAAATAGACATTAAGTAAAGTAAATTCGTCAAATTTGGTAATGATAACTCGTCCCTCATCATCCCAATCGTTATCGCGGTCGCCGATAATGACAGATTTTGGTTCTATTTTAGTAAAAGTGGCCACTCCGGAATAACCGGCTTTGGCCGCAGGGTTCCAAAACTGACGATAACCCCTTGGACAATCTAGAAGAGGGACTTGGTCAGCTTTGGCCTTAACTTCTTGAAAACAGTAAATATCCGCCTTGTCTTTTTCCATAAAATCAAAAAGACCTTTTTTGATAGCCGCACGCATACCGGCGAGGTTCCAAGAAATGAGACGAAGAGTCATAAGTGATTCTATTTTACCTGATAATTTTGCTATAATCACTCACGACAACCAGCTGGTGCCGGACGGTAAGGCAGCGGTCTGTAAAACCGTTTTAAGTAGGTTCAACTCCTACCAGCTGGACACATCTCTTTTAAAAAGCAATAAACCATTTTCGATATTTTGTTAAAATGATTTATGACTGATAAAAAATGGAAATTGCTGGGCAAGAAAAATGTTTTCGATTCCAAATGGTTATCAATTGAAGATAGATCATACGAACTACCTGATGGCAAAATTGTTGAAGGGTATTACCATCTAAATAGACCTGATTATGTGTTAATTTTAGCGATAGACAAGGACAAAAAAATTATCGTGGAAAGACAATACAGAAGAGGTGTTGATGATTTTGTTTATGAACTCCCAGCAGGCTGGATAAATAAAGATGAAACACCGCTTGATGCGGCAAAAAGAGAACTTTTAGAAGAAACTGGTTTTATTGGAGTTGGTAGCAAAGTTTTTGAAATATACCCCCAGCCCGGATTTTGTTCGATGAAAGCATACGTGGTAATTTTAAAAATTCAGGATGAAAAAGTAGAGGAAAAACGAGAAGAAGATGAAATATTGAGCTACGAGCTAATTGATGTAGATAAAATAAAAAAAATGATTATTGATAATGAAATTAAAGATATGGGTTTTTTGTCAGCTTTTAATTTATTGGTCAATGATAGTACTAACTAAACTACCTGAAAAAATAATAGAGATAAATTTTTGTTTTTAATTTAATAAAACAAAGAATTTTAGGTAAGAATCGGCTATAATAAGCGGAAGATGTATATTAGTAAGATATTATTACAGAATTTTCGGTCATACGATAAAAAGTTGGTGGAATTTGATAAAGGGGCAAACTTAGTTTTGGGGAAAAATGGGAGCGGAAAGAGTAATTTGCTGGAAGCGATTTATTTTTTGTCTTCAGGAAAAAGTTTTAGATCGTCAAGCTCTGGCCAATTAATAAAATGGGGAGAGAAAATTAGTAGCGTTAGAGCTAAAATATTGGACAAACAAGGGGAATATGAAGTTGAGGTTCAACTCTGGCGAGAAGATAATGGAGCCTTAAAACGACGATTTTTGATTGATAAAGTAGTCAAAACTAGGGCTAAATACTGGGGGAAGGTAAAAATAGTGGTATTTGAACCAGAAGACTTGAGACTAATTAATGGTTCACCAGGGAGAAGAAGAGACTTTTTTGATGGAATTTTTGCCAATACGGAATGGCGCTACGCCTCGGCTCTCTCTCAGTACCACAAGGCTCTAAAAAATCGAAATGAACTACTTGATATTATTGCCAGTGGTAAGGCTCAAAAAACGGAGTTATTTTACTGGGATCAATCACTTATAAAAAATGCGGAAATTATTCAAAGTTTCCGCTTTGCCTGGGTTAAATCAGCTAATTTATTTTTTACTAACCATCAAGATAAGGAAATTAATAAATTATCAATTAAATATCAAGCGTCAACCATAAACGAAGGAAAAATACGTCAACTATATCCACAAGAATTAGCGGCAGGACATAGTAAGTGCGGACCACATCTGGATGATTTCTCAATTAATTTTGATGATTTT
>DHGB01000017.1 GCA_002402535.1 Candidatus Shapirobacteria bacterium UBA4809 | reverse complement strand
TAAAGTATATCAGATGATAGAATGAAAGAGTGAAAGAAAGGCTAAAAATTATAGCAATATTTGTTTTTTTAGGAATGTGTTTTTTGGCCGGGATAAAAGGGAGAGTATTGGCAGATGATGCTTTAAATAATCAAATTGAAAATATTAAGAAACAGATAGCGGACCTCGAAGGAGCAATTGCGCCTCTAAAAAAAGAATCGACTGGACTCCAGGCAAAAATTGCTAGTGCGAAAAAACAAATTAGCGGAATCGAGTTTCAAGTAAGCGAGCTAGGAAAAAAACTAATTGATAAGGAAGCTGATCTTGAGGTTCAAAAAATTTTAATGTCTCAAAGAGTCAGAAGATATTACATAGACTCGAAAAGATTCTCACCTCTAGTCATGTTTTTTTCTTCACAGGGGACTGAAAATATTTTGCAGCAATATACCTGGTTTCAATCAATAATTTCTCAGGACAAAAATGTCATCAGTAGCTATTCGACTGAAATTGAAAATTTGAATAAAAACAAAAATGAGTTAGAAGTCCAAAAAGTTAAATTAGCGGCTTTAAAAAAATCAATGGAAGATAGATTTGGATTTTTAAGTGGTGAAATTAGCAAGGCGGAAACTTATAAGGCTAAATTGAGTCAGGATTTAATAAACCTAGAAGCCCAAAGAATAGCCGGATTGAATCTACCTAAAAGTGTCGGCTCTGGTGGTATTTCATGTGTTGATGACCGGACCAGAGATCCTGGTTTTGGGAGTGGCTTTGCTTTCTTTACCTTTGGTATCCCCCATCATGTTGGTTTAAATCAGTATGGAGCTTATGGTCGAGCTAAGGCTGGTCAAGATTATAAAACTATTTTAAACGCTTACTATAACAATGTTTCTATCGAGAGAAAACCAAATATTAGTATTCAAGTTCAAGGTTTCGGTTCTATGCCACTGGAAACATATTTACTTGGTATTTATGAAGTTCCAGAATCATGGCCGATAGAAGCTCTTAAATCTCAAGTGGTTGCGGCTCGGTCTTATGCCCTGGCTTATACCAACAATGGTTCAAATGAAATTTGTACCACTCAAAGTTGTCAAGTTTATAAGGGTGGCAATAAGGGTGGAAACTGGGAAAGGGCCGTCAGAGAAACTGAGGGTGAAGTTTTAATTCATGATGGTCAGATTATCACTGCTTGGTACGCCTCTACTGCCGGCGGTTATACATTTACTTCTTCCGATATCGGCTGGAGATCTACGGGGTGGACTAAAAGAGTCCGGGATACCAATGGTGAGATTGATTCTTTTGATGATTTGTTTGCCAAAGCCTTCGACCGGGAATCCCCTTGTTTTTATTCGGCCCAAGGATATCGAACTGAATATAATAAAACAGCTTGGCTTAAACCAACTGAGGTGGCTGATATAGTGAATGTCGTTTTGCTTTATCAAAAAGATTCTTCGGTACAAAATCACCTTTGTTATAAAGATAATTCATCAGGATGCAGTGATACTTGGGATGCAGAAAGAGTGAAATTAGAACTTCGCAATAGAGGTGAAACACCATTTAATTCAATCAGCTCAGCCTCAGTGACAGATTGGAATAAACAGGAAGGAAAAACAAACACTCTTTCTTTTTCTGGTGATGCTGGTCAAGTTTCAGTTAGTGGCTCAACTTTTAAAAGTCTTTTTAACATTAGGGCACCAGCTAACATTTCTATCGTAGGGCCTTTGTATAATGTGGAAAAAAGATGATTTTAATTTACGCCTTTTCAAATCAATGGGGCACGAATATTTCCAGAAGAACTTTGAGTGAGTTGCAGCAATATTTACCTCAAAGTCTGGGAATAAACTACCAGATAATTTTTGGCCATCCGCGAAGTTTCGCCAATAAATATATTAGAAATGATGTTTATGATTTGATAATAGGCTTGGGTGATTTTTACGGTGATGGAGAAAAAATTAGAATTGAAACAGTGGCTAGAAATGTTTATGGCAAAGAGTCGATTTATCCACTAGCACCAATAAAAATTGAACTAAATTTACCGGAAATAGAAATGTATGAACCAAGTATATTTGAAATAACGGAAAATATGGGAACTTATAATTGCAACTGGATTGCTTTTGAAACTCAATTGATACTTAATAAAAGAAAATTAAAAACGAAACATTTATTTTTGCACTTACCCAAGAGAGCTAACTCTAAATTTTTGGCAAAAAATATCAAGGATTTAATAGAAGCCAACCAAATGTTAAAATAAAGAAATGACAAGATCAAACGATTTAGATTTGGTGGCACCCGATGACGTGATTGAGAACAAAATGGAAGAAACGAGAAACGAGAAACTAGAGACACCAACAGATACTGTTAAAACAGTTAATTTAAAAGAAAAAATATATGAAATTGTCGGTCATACCAAGCATTCCCTATCCTCAATTCTTGTCAATCCTGATGTCTTTAGTTTTGAAGAAAAAGATGATGAGGAAGAGATTCTGCTAGTCGCTAGGCCCCATTGGTTTACCAACCTTTCCTGGATGTTAATTTCTATCTTAATGCTAATTGCCCCGGCTTTACTAAAATTTATCCCCATAATTAATGATATTCCTACTAAATATACTAGCCTGGGAAACCTTGTTTGGTATTTACTAAGCTTTGCGATTATTTTTGAAAATTTTCTCTCCTGGTATTTTGATGTTTTTATCATTACCGACAAAAGAGTGATTGATATTGATTTTAATAATCTACTTGATAAAAAGTTCTCGGAGGCTAAATTGTCCATGATTCAAGACGTCACCTCAAGAGTAAGTGGTCTCGGGCAAACTATGTTTAATTACGGCACAATTCACATTCAAACTGCAGCCGAAGTGTCTTATATTACCTTTGAAAAAGTCCCCCATCCGGAAAAAATAATTAAAATCCTGCAGCTTCTTCGGGAAGACAAAGAAATAGATAAAGGAGGAAATAATTAATGCTTGACGATCTTGGTGGTTTATTTCACTTATTGGAAAAAATTTTAGGAATAGCGGGATCAGTCGTTTACCTAATTTTTGCCTTGGTAATAGTAAAACAGGTCAACACCATGTCTAAAAATGTAAAAGATAAATTTAATGGCATTTTAATTACGGTTTCTTATTTACACCTTCTAGGAGCAATTATGTTGGTGTTTTTGGCTTTGACAATTCTGTAGTATCATTTTTTAATGAAATATCGATTAACGAGGCTAATCGGCGAGAAAGCACGAGAAAATGGATGGAATGAAATAAATCAAAAAAATAGATTGGGACTCGAAAATGGATTAGAAATAATTGAGGTCGAAATTAACCGGGGAAAAATAAGGATAAAAATTAAAGGGGAAGGTAGTGTCCTGATTAAGAGAAATAATCTGGTAGCTAGATTAAAAGACGGAAGCACTGGTCAGATAAAGGAGAGTGATGAAATTTGGATACTAGATAAAAAAGCTGATGAAGAATATAAGTTGGGAGAAAGAGAAAATTTTGAAGGGGCGGCTATCAAGTTAGAAATGACTAACAATAAAAAAGATATTTTTATTAAAGAAAAAAATCGGTCTCTTCAAAAAAGCCATAAATCAATTAATTTAATTTTGAGTTTAGTTGTTTTGGGTCTATTAATCGCGGGGACTTTTTTTGGTTATCAAAAAAGAATTCAAAATGAAAACAAAAACAAAATCGAGACAGCAAAAGAAGAAATTAATAAAATTGAAACAGAAATCGAAAGCGTGCGAAGTATAAATATTGATACCGCCCTAGAACTAGCCAAAAAAGCAGAATTAATCATTAGTCAAATTAAAGTGACAGATAAAAAGCAGATAGATGAAGTGGAGGCAATGAAAACTAAAATCGAGGGAATTAAAAAGAGCCTAGGGGCAGAGAGCATCGATTATGAAGTGGCCTATGACACTAACTTGATTGTTGAAGGCGGAAAATTTAAAGGCATGACAATCAGAGGAGATTTGGCTTATCTGTGGAGTAGTGAGCTTGGCCAAATAAACCGCGTCGATATTAAAAATCAATCAACCGAAAAGGTGATCAGCGATGAAAGAATTAAGTTGTGGCTGGGAACATTTAACAATGGAGATGGACGCTACGGCTTTGACCAAAATAAAATTTATGAAATAAAGATAAATAGTCTAATAGAGACCGAGATTAAAGAGATTAAAAATATTGGTGATATTGGTGGCTGGAATGGTCTCTTTTATGTTTTAAATAATGACAACCAAAAAATTGAAAAGCTTAGTAATAAAAATGGAATAGTATGGCTAAAAGAAGGAATAAGTTTAATGGAAGAAACAACGGGAATGGCAATTGATGGAGATATTTGGGTTCTGGGTAAGTCGGGAAGAATCTATCATTATATTCGGGGAGAAGAGAAAAAATACGAAATGAGCTTTGTTCCGAGCTTAACAACAAGTAGAGCACTGGAAACAAACGCAGAGGTAGATTTTTTGGCATATATCGCCGACAATAATACAGTTTATATTTACCATAAAGATGGTAGAATTCTAGGAAAAAATTATTTTGGAAAAATGATAATTAATGACATTGCGATAGATAACCAAAATCGAGACGTGTTGGTCCTCGCCGCCGATGGAAAAATCTATCGAATAAAAATAAAATGAAATATTTTAATAAAGATTCACTTGACTATAACTTTAGTGACAAGATGGTGGCAGGGATGGTCCTAACTGGGGCTGACGCCAAGGCCCTCCGAGTTAACGGGGTTCAATTTAAGGGTGCCAAAGTGGAAATTATCAACGGTGTTCCGATGGTACTAAATCTGGAAATTGCGCCTTATAAATATAGTCAAAATCAGGAAACAGATAAAAGTGGAGAAAGAAAGTTACTCTTAAATTCCAGGGAAATTGCCAAACTGCAATCTTATCGAAATCAAAAATATATGATGATTCCTATTTCGATTTTTTTACAGGGAATTTGGTTTAAGATGGAAATTGGGATTGGAAGAAAGATGAGGAAATTTGAAAAAAGAGAGAAGATCAAAAAAGAAGAGATAAAAAGAGGGGTAAGATAACTTATATATTAAAATGTTTTTTGGTAAATGCCCTACCAGAACCGCTTTTTAGATATTTTTCAAAATTAAAAGCAAGATATTTGTCCCTAAAACAGAAATACATTTCTATTGTTACAGGTAAACGATATTTTGTCGCACTTACGTATCCGCGAGAATGTTTTTCAAACCTTGATTTTAAATTATCTGTGCAACCTACATAATAACCACTATCGCAACAACTTAAAATATAGACGTAATACATGAGAGAAATATTACCAAATTTTGAGGACTGTGTCTCGCCGAAGCCTTAGCTGAATTAGGGCGAAGCCCGCTTTCGTCCCAATTTATTGGGACTTCAGCGAGGCGAAGGAGGAGATGCTGGGGAGTGAACCCAGGTCCGAAAGCTGACTAAAAAAAACGTCTACAAGCTTTAATAATTTAGACTTAATTTTTAAGAAAAAAATTATCAATTTTCTTAAAATGTCGATTGGCGGGGACATTGCTCCCCTCTTAGATTTTTAGAAAATCGAGATTCTAAAAATAGCATTCTAATTTAATTAACACTGTTTAAATCCCCTTAGAATAGGAAAATAAACAATGGTTGAATGCTTAAGCTAAAGCGTAAGCATTGACCTTGGGGGCAAAAAACGAGTTAACGTTATTTGCAACCTTGGTTAAATCAACACCAAAAGTTTTTTTGGCATGTTTTGTTTGACTCTGTTTTTCGACTCATGAATCAAAGTCGGCTTGCAGTTTTTTAAAGAACAACTCCGTCAATTCATTACATCTCCACGAAGTAAGAGATTATAGCAAAAATCACCTAGAGTTTCAATAATTTG
>DHGB01000022.1 GCA_002402535.1 Candidatus Shapirobacteria bacterium UBA4809 | reverse complement strand
CCCCGTTAATTTAAATTGAAAATTGAAGATTGTAGATTGAAAATTTCCCTCTTTTCTCTGTTATAATACCTCCATGACTGCACTTCCTAAACACTGGCCCTCAAGCCGTCGTCAGGGCAAACGCCGAGCTTCATTTAAAGCCACCACCCTATCACAGGTTACCCTCTGCAAAAATTGTGGACAACCAAAAATTCCGGGTTTTACCTGCAAAAACTGCAATAAGTGAAAAGCAAAAACGATCCTCGACATCAAAAAAGAATCAAATCCATCCAGTCACTTTTTGCCTGGGGGATTACCCATAAGATAGATGATGATAGTCTTCTCCCCATCATCTCTGAAATTAATAAAATTGACCAGTTAATCTCGACTGCCGCTCCTAAATGGCCTCTTGATCAAATTAACAAGGTCGAACTGGCTATTCTTCGCTATTCTATTTGGGAACTAATAAATAAACCGGAGACCCCGGCTAAAGTCATTATTGATGAAGCTATTGAAATTGGTAAAGAATTTGGCGATACCAAATCAAGTCCTTTTATCAACGCCGTTCTCGGTAATATCTTAAAAAAAATAAATGGATAAAATAAATCTTTTAGAACAAAAAATTAAAGTTAAATTTAAAGATCCCCGCTATCTTTTACTAGCTCTAACCCACCGCTCTTATCTTAATGAAAATAAACAGTTAAACTCGAGCAACGAAAGAGTTGAATTTCTGGGCGATGCCATCCTCGAATACTGGGTTTCCCAAAAACTTTATTCTCTTTTTCCCGACTTTGACGAAGGCCAGCTCACCAATCTCCGTTCTTTAATCGTCTGCACTGAAAATTTAGCCGATATTTCCGCCTCCTTCAATCTCGGCTCCTTTATTTTACTCAGCCGGGGTGAGGCCACTCACAATGGCCGTCAAAATATATCTCTTCTGGCCGACACCTTTGAGAGTCTTATCGGAGCCATTCATTTAGATCAGGGCTATCCGGCTGTAGAAAAATTTTTAGATCGATTTTTAGATAAAAATATTCAGGCATTATCTGAAAAAAACATCTATAAAGACGCCAAAAGCCTCTTTCAAGAAATTGCTCAGTCCAAAAGGGGAGTTACTCCAAAATATCAATTGCTTTCTGAGTCCGGACCTGATCATCAAAAAATTTTTAAAATCGGTGTTTATTTAGGTGATCAGCTTATCGCTTCGGGTAAGGGTAATTCCAAACAAAAAGCTGAGGAAGACGCCGCCACTCGCGCAATTCTTATTTTAAATAAAAATTAAATTTAAATTTTAGACTTTAGGATTTAGTGTTTAGAATTTTTTTTATTATTTTTTAGACTTTTGGCTTTAGACTTTAGACTTTTTTTATTGTATAATCGAATCCATGCTAAAAATAAAACTTAAACCTACTGGTAAAATTCATCAACGCTCATTTCGGATTGTCGTTGCCCCAGACCGAAGTAAAGCTAATGGTAAATTTATCGATGATCTCGGTTTTTACACTCCGACTACCAATACTCTCCAAATCGATAAAGATAAAATGGCTCAGTGGCTAAAAAATGGTGCCCAAATCACCACTGGTGTTGATAAACTTCTAAATCCTGACAAATATCCAAGAAAGAAGAAAATAAAAACTGAAGAAATAAAAGAATTACCTGTTGAAAAAACTTCCGCCGAAGGCGGATCCGCCTCTGGCGGAGAAGAAGTAAAATAAATATGACTGATATTAAACAGGCCGCTGAGTATATAATCAAAGCCGTTGTTTCTGACAGCGACGAGGTTCAGGTTTCTTCTCGTCTTGAAAACGAACTTACCATTCTCGAGGTTAGTGCCCCTCCGGAAATTGTTGGTCAAATTATTGGTAAAGAAGGCAAAATCATCAAATCTATCCGCACCCTCCTTAATTTGGCTTTTCCTGAAATTCGTTATTTACTCCAAATTAAGGAGTAAAAAACGGGTCAATTCTATCGTATTTTACGAAAGTCCCACTTCCTCCTACTCCTTCAATACTCTTGACATCCAGTTCACTATATTCACCAATAGTCGATAATAAATCTGCTTCAGCCTGACTTAAAGTCAAATCAGCCAGACTGATATTTTCCAGCTTAAAATTAGTTACCTCCTTCATATAATAGGCATAAACCGCCAATTTGATAGTCGTTATTCCACCCGCCTTTGACGACATTTCATATTTATTTATCGACATTATCGGCAAACTTCTTTCTAGGGCTTTGGCCAGAGCCAAATAATTTTCAGACGGACCAATTAAATTTATTTCAATCGGAATTTTATCAAAACTCGCCTCTTTAATATTTTCTGCTGTTTCATCTTTAATATCACCCATACTAATCGAAAAATCGTCAATATTATAATTTAATTTTTGAGCCGTATTTTGAATCACTTTTAACAACAAATATGAAGATTTTTCTGGGAGCAAACCTTGGGCCAACTTCTGGGCATCTTTTTTAATTCCTTCCTGATCTATTGTTTGTAAATAATTAATTTTTTCGTTCACTTGCGCCGTTTTTTGCAATACAGACTTATTTTCATTAAGCCTCGCTATCCCTTCATTAATTTTTGGCACTATCACCAAAAATATACTCATAAAAAAGACTAAAAATAAAGCAAAGGGTTCAAGCCACAAAGAAAATATTCGCTTATCCATGCCAAAAATCTTATCCGATACTTCCATTGTCTTACTCATATCATTACCTCCAAATTAATAGACCACTCTCCTCTAACTTGATAAGAAACTCCGGTAATTATCATTTTTTTTACCCCTTCAACCTTACCCTCATTAACCTCATCAACTCTATCCTCAACATAATCAACTCCTTCCTTATCAGCCGTAGTTACTGTCATGGTAAAACTTTTATCCTTGTCATTGATTTCAAATTCAGATACCTTTGCCTTGTCAGAAAAAATCGAGGCGACTTTTTCAAAAGAGGCCGCGTACTCAAAACGATCATTTAGTACCTGCCCAAGAGCCTTGGCTTGATATTTTAATAATTGATTTAAAACAATTTCTTCAGTATTACTTTCAAAAACATTAACCGCCTGCTGGTACTTTTTTTGACTCCCACTCAATATAATTCCACTCCCCAAAAATAAAATAAAAGTGGCAATTAAAAATACCAGCCAGACGCCGAGAAACCTCATTTCGTAGCGCCTAATAGTTTTTTTTAGCTTAATTTTATCCGCCTGAAACTTAGCCTGACTTGGCAGTAAATTAATATTTAAGCTATCACCAACTTTCATTGTCCCTCCCGGAGAGCTAGTCCCACGGCTGTCGAAAAGCGATAGCCATCAATTTCTAAATTTATGGGTGACACAATTTTTTGACTGTCAATTTTCAAAAAAGGCTGAATAACCTGAACTTCAATTCCCAAAATTCGAGTAAATTCTTCGGCCAGGCCTGGTAGTTTGGCTCCACCACCACTTAAAACTAAAAGCTCAATCGCCCGATTATTACCTTCGCTATAAAGAGCCATCGCCCGCCTAATTTCTTCCGCCATACTATCAAAAACCGGCATAATTGCGCTTTTAATTTTACCCTCAAGTTCCATCTCTTTTATTCCATAGGCCTTTTTATATTCCTCCGCACTAGCCATATCAAGACCCAAATTTACGGAAATAGCCCGAGTCAGTGACTCACCTCCCAAAGAAATAGATCTGGCAAAATAGATGTTTCCATTTTTAAATCCAATTAAATCCGAATATTTTTGACCAATGTCCAGAACCATGGTCGCCTCAGAGGCCGTCGCAATTTGTTTTAAAATTCTTCTCATCGACACGGCGGGGGATTCAATGGCCAGCAGCTCCATCCCCACCGCTTTAAATATTTTTATATAGTTAGCTATCAAATCATTTCGAGCCGCAATCGCAAACACCGTCAGGCGCCCTCCTTCATCCTCCTCAATTACCTCATAATCGATAGAGACTTGGTCCAATGGGTAGGGAACAAAGGTCTCGGCTTCAAAGGTCAGGGCATCTTTTATTTCTTTTTCTTCCAGGGGGGGTAGTGACACCAGACGACTGACAATTTCATATTCTGGTAAAGCCACTACAGCCGCCCGATTTCCAATTTTCAAATCATTGATTAAACTTTTTAAAGACTTAGCCACCTCTTCTAAATTTTTTTTAGTCACTTCACTTTTCATCCAATCCTGGTTTGGAGTTTTTACCTCTCCGATAGCCGTCAGCGACATTACTTCTCCCACCCGATCCAAAGCTACCACCTTAATACTGCCAAGGCCCATATCAATTCCCGCGATACTTTTCATTATATAAATATATACAATTCTTCTTATTGACTCAAGACCGAAGTTTCCGATACTATCCCCGAGAGGAGGAAAAAGGGGAATTTATAGCGCCTTTCAATACTTAATTTTTTATTAATTTTCGATTCTTCCCCCGTCTCACCAAATACCACTCCTGCCGACCCCGTCGAATTAATTCTCTCTCCTTGAACAGGAAAAACAGATCCGTTACCGCTCACTGACAGATTAGCTCCAGTAAAAATTGGAGTAATTGTCATCAAAATTGGATCTGTTGGGAGAGAACCAATTGTCACGTTTGATTGACCAATAGCATTACTAAAATTTGTTACTTGTCTATTAACATCACTACTAAAATTGTACCCATATCGCTTTACAGCATAACTTGCACCATTCTTATAAAATATATTTATTTCCAGTGAACCATAATTACTCGTCCATCCATGAATCACGGTAATTTGACTTCCGTCGAAATAATTATTTCCGAGACCACCATCTGCCAGATGATCAACAAGCCAAAGATATTGTATTCCATTTTCCGAGGTAAATTCTCTAAAATCAAATACACCAGTACCATCGTCGTCGATGTCTTCTCTGACTAAATTTGCCTGAGATAATTTATCATCTGATTGATATTCAGTTCTACCCGTAGCCAAATAATAATCAATTCCTGATTCCGCCGCATTAAAAGCCTTTTTTAAAGCTTCCTCGTTATAGTCAATTTTTGTTTCAACTGTGGCTTTTTTTGATAAAGACAAGCCGACGGTAATCAATAGAGTCGAGACCAGCATCACAATTATCGCCACCTGACCACTTCGAAAGTCTTCAATCTTCGATCTCCAATCTTCAATAAAATTTTTCTTAAATAATTTCATACTAATTTTCTTTTTTAAGTTTTAGATTTTTATATTTTTTCATAATCTATAATTGTAGATTGTAGATTGTAGATTGTAGATTGTTGATTGTAGATTGTTGATTGTAGATTGTAGATTGTAGATTGTAGATTGTTGATTGTAGATTAAAGATTGAAGATTGATAATTGAAGATTGATTTCATCATTCCTCTCTCCACCCCGACAAGACTCTGAGTATTTTTGGAGGTAAATTAAAGATTAACCCTGGTGAATAATTTACTTTTACGGCTGGAGTTGTGTTGTTATCAGTTTTATCAGTAAAACTCCGATACAATCCGACACTTCCTCCCGCGTAAAGCATTCCATTTATATTCAACTGATTATCCGATATTCCTCCTACATTTATACTGCCATCAGCCACATAAATTCCATCAAGTTGAGTTACATTTGGTTGAATTGTGATGTCCCCATTCACAATCACCATCATTGTTTTCGTTGTATCGACTAATACAAAATCGCTCGTAATATTTAAACTATTTTTCACCAAATAAATTCCGTTTTCCGGCTTTTCAGCCCAATCTGTCCCAGTAACTCCCACCCCCGCCTTAACAAAAAAATCATTATAAAAATAATTATAATTATAAATATCCAAATCATTAGTATTTCTCAGTACATACCAATTATTTGGTGATCCAATATCGTTCTTTAAATTATTCCCATTTTTATTTTCAAAGTCGATTCCCGACACTAAACCATTGCCGTTTGTGACACTAGAAAGTGTCAAAAATCTACTTACCACTGGCGCTGTCACTGGCACTCCATACTCCAATCGATTCCTCGATTTTACTCCTGCTCCCACGACCTGATACCACGCCTCCTGATCTCGTATAAAAGAAAAATCAACCTGCGCTTGAGGAGAAAGAGAATATGGATTAATAATACTATTTCCGATAGTAAATTGGGAAGCACCCGGACAAATCGTCGTTCCCGTTCCTATATCAATTATTCTCGTTACTCTGCCTGTAGCTAACAAATCTCCATCGATATTAGAAACATCACCTCCATTAATTAGCGGTAGATAATTTTTCCCCCAAGTAACATTATTTGTACCATAGCTATCTAAATCATCGTCAGTTATACTTATATCTGGTGGACCAGAAAAAATTATAGAATTAAAACTAACTCCAACATCGATTGGATCAGTAAATCCTATCGTTGGGCAAGACTGAACCGCATTAGTGGCTTTAAATAAAGTTCCGCTTGTCAGCACCTGACAATCCCAAACCTTAAAATCACGACCACTATCTATCCATCCACTTGTCGCTCCCCAGATATCAGTTGCAAAAGCCTCTAAATTATATAAAGTACCGCTATCTAACCCACTTCCTAAACTCATATGAAAAGTATAAATTTTATTGTTTCCACCAACACTGCTAGTAACCGGAGACACTAAAGACCAGTTACCAGTCACCGTTCCCGCTGAATTAACTGTTGTCGAAGCATTCAATCTCACCGAAACACTGGCAATATCACTACCTCCATCCACATCAGTCGCCGTCACCACCAGTTTAATTTGTCTGGCTGTCGCCGGAGGATTAGTAAATATTGTTTGACAAATATGATTTCTATTTCCAGTTTCCGGAGCCACTACTGTCGCAACTGAATTTTGTAATACCAAATAATTTGTTGGTGACAAATTTAATGTCGGCGGTGCATTAACTCGTAAAGTTCTTGTCAAAGACTCTGCCGTATTACTCCCATTATTGCTTCTAACTTTCCAAGTTACCAAAGAATCAGCACTTGTTGGTGTCCAGGCTTTAATAGTCTCAGTTGAAGCCACATCAACCCAGTTTAGTAAATCACAAGTGCTATCCGACATCACACAAACCTGATATTTATTACTCTGGGGACAACCTGTACCCCAGCTTGAAATCGCATTCCAATCCAAATTTACAGATGTATTCACATTAACTATTGTTCCAGAAGCAGGATTTGATAACACCGGTGCATCCGGATTCGTCGCCGTACAAATAGGCGGACAAGTTTTCATTCCACAGGTACAATCACCATTTAATGTCCCATCACGCACACTCCCACCTGTATAACCCTCATATGTTGGACAACTTTGAACAGTACATCCCAATTCACTTGCCGTACACGTAGTCCAATTACTACCAGTACATGAACCACAACCAACAGGATCACAAGTACATGTTCTATACTTTATGCACGCCGTATTAGTCGAATTCCCATCACAGCTACCATAAGACCCCCATGAACAAGTACAAGGATCGGCCTCATAATCCCAAGAACATGTTTCGTTAACATAACACTGCCCAATACAAAAGCTATACCCAACCCCTCCCTCACAATCAGCTTCGTTTGTTCCAGGACATCCTTCTGTGTAAAGTATGTCAGAATTGTCACACAGTTTAAGTGCAACGCTATATCGAGCACACATATAATGACCCGTACAGACATAAGCTCCTTTTACTTTATTTACTGATAAAAAAAATAGAAAAATAAATAAGGAAAAAGATATTATTCTATTCAAATAAAAATATATTCTCATTGTTATTTAGTAATAATTCTATATTTTTCAAATATTTATTTTCATAATCTAAAAAATTCAAATTCTCACTATACAATTTAGTCAAACAGGCCACAGTAGTTTCATTAATACGTCGTTCGATTTCTTCTTTTGATTCATATTTGGATATCAATTCTTCAATGTTATAATATTCTTTTAAATTGTAAATTTTAAATCCAAAAATATTCTTCTCACTCCAGCCACACTGATAAATAATTTCACCCTTCTCATTTCTCTCAAAAAGAGTGGGGTTGTTCAAAATTTGCTTAGATCTAAAACTTAATAAACCTATAGAATATTTATTTTTATTAGAAATCTCGTTTATATAGTTCGATAATTTTCTCTGAGAAAACAACACTATTCTTTTATCATCAGAGCCCAACCATAATAATTTAATCCTAAAACAACAAAAAACGAAAATAAATAACAAAACCAAAACTGAAACTAAAAAAAACAATATTTTTCGCACTACGACTAGTTTGACATACATCCAATCAACTTTCAATAGAAACTATTTGACAAAAAGAGTCCGATTGCCGGAAAAATTTACAACGTCTTGATCCAATACCACAGGTTGACCAGGTATATCCATTAATGGAACAACAAAAAACGGTCTACTTTTTTGTGAATTCTCGAATAAACATGCCCAAGACAAAAATGTTGCTGTTGCTATCATATTATCTCTTTCCGGTATATACTTTCCATCCTTTCCCCCTATTACGGGAAAGGGATCCTCAACTCTCCCGTCATTATAATTAGATTCAAAATCCTTTGATCCACTAACCAATACGATATTACTTGAGCTATCTATATACCAGCCCAGAAAAACCAGACTAACACCCAAGTCACCAACAAAAGGATCAGCCAAACCTACATTGTCTACGCTACTTATATACTCCTGAATATTCCCTACGTTGTTTTTCCATTCTGTTGGCCCAAAAGTAATCATCTTTAAAGCATTCAATTTTATTTCTCTATCTAACACATAACTCATTGTAAAATAACCACCACCAGAATCACGCATAAGCTTTAATCCGGGAGGTACTATTCCGCCAGATTCTACTAGATACTTCTTTAAACTTTCTTGTGATATGTTACCTGACAACAGTACATCAAAATATTCTCTGTTCTCCATATTATTAACCAAAGCATTTATAAAACGGTCATAATACTTTACGGCCATTTCTTGATCTATTTTCATTTGCCCTCCCATACAAAATTCATCAGCAAAGCAAACCACGCTACCCTCTATTGGTTCATTTTTCTTAACCTCAAGTGGTGGAATATAGGAACCTTCCACCATCTGACCAGTCTTGGGATCAATATATTTGATCGAATATTTTTGATACTTATCAATAAACTGATAAGCCATATCAGTTTCGCTTCCTCTGCTAATTAACTCTTCCAGTCGTTCCAGTGAAACCATTAATGGCATATCGGTTTCATCCCAATTTCCCTCTTCTGGCACTGCTTTTAATCCACCATTAATCAAATCAAGTGGGGGACAAAGAAGTGGCGCCTCTTCATCTGCTCTAACGCAAACAATTCTTGCTCTTCCGTCAAGAGGCACTGGACTTAAACTATTGTTCTCAATTTCCAATCCTTCAAATACTCCCATTTTTTCCCAGACGCCAACCCATTGTTTTATCGTCTCTAATCCAGCATCATATTCACCTTTCTCAAAATATTCCTTAACATAACCCACCGGGGGATATATTACATTGTCCATATCAATTTTTATAAGCCCTGTTGGCATTTCGGTCGCTGTCGCCGTTGGCTCGGGGGTCAAAGTCAATTCCTCTGTCGCCGGATTTTTTACCGTCGGGGTTAATTCATAATTTGCTTCTGTCGGTGACTCGGGAATTTTAGTAGCATCGTCTGGTAGGGGATTGGTTTCGCCCGTCGGAATAATAGAAATTGCCTCTGTAGGGACACAAGCAGGAGCTCCAAATAACATCGATGTCGCCAGACCGACTTGAAATAAATTCTTGGCAACTTTCGATTTTGCCTTATTAACTTCATTTTTAACACTACTCTTTTTTTCTGGAGTCATTTTAATTTTAAAACCTATAATATGATAACTAACTAAGGGATTATAACACGTAGGGCTTAATAAATTAAGCCCCTACAACCCCATTTTGATTATTTTCCGATTATTTTTGAAATTGTAGATTGTAGATTTTTTCTCTTTTTCTCCCACTTATTCTCTCGGCACCGCTACACCGTAATAAACCCCAGTGCTACCCGCCCCAGCCACATTTGCCGTTATTCCAATATTTAGTTTAAGCTCTACCTTTGTTACTTTATTTGTCTCATCTTTTCTACAGGTTACAAAACCATTACACCAAACTAAAAAATCATCCTCAAGATACTTATAAGTTCCACTTGCCGTCTGCGAAGTAATCTTCTCATCTGCATCAAAACAAGTTAGAATCGTTGTCGTATTATTTTTTGTTTTAAAAGAAATTTTGACCGAACCAACACCATCCGTACAAGTAAATTCTCTTGGGTTAGCACTCAAAATATCCTTTTTTAACTGATCTAAAATATAAACCGCTTTTGAAGACAAAAGTTCGTTTCCCTCGCTGGTATTTTTGGCTTTAAAAGTAGTCCCCATAATTCCCCCCACACTTACTACTAGTACGGTCAATATCCCGACCACCACCAAAATTTCAATTAGAGTAAAGGCGGCTTTATTTTTCATTTTATTTTTTATAAAAAAATTTTTCATATTTTAAATTTTGAGTCTCTTTTCCCGACCAGCCAATATTTACTACCACCAGAGCACAGTCATTTATTGTCGGATCACAGCCGGAGGCATCATTTTCAGATAGATTTATCGTATAACTATAACCCTCATAACCTGGTTTTGTTTCAGGATCAGTGGAATAATTAGTATTTTGCCAAAATTCCTCCGGACTACTAATACTTCTACCCGTCTGTTCCTCCATCACCAAAGTCGCCAACTCATTGGCCTTGCGCCGGTCAAAACCAGTTTTTCGATTTGAGAGTCCAAAACTGACCAAGAGCACTGTCCCTGTCAGTACCATCATTAAAATTCCCACCGCCACCACCGATTCCACTATTCCCTGACCTTTTGAATAATCTTCAATCATCAATCGACAATCTTCAATTAATTTAAATTTAATTAATATTTTTTTCATTTTTTTCTTATTCTTTATAATAATTCACTTCTTTAATCTGCCCCAGGGCATCAATGATAATTTCATATCCTTCAATTTTTTCCGCCTCATTTTCGACAATTACCGTTGCCGTCTCAGTATCTGAATAATATAAATAAGGAGTAAGTGAAATATCTTTTATCAATCTCCCATTTCCTGCTCCAAAATAGATGTAGTTAGGGATAGTACTTACACCTACCCCTAATTCATTTACCGACTTCCTATAAAATATATCATTCCCATCTTCATTCACATCAGCCTTTAAATACCTTTTTGGAGGAGTATCTAAAAGGGGAGTATAAAGCCGAATAAAGTTTAATTCAGACTTTGTTGAATTCAAAGGTAATTGCCTCCCCCTGGCACTACTCTGAATCATTTTTATCGCCGCCACTACTTCATCTTTTCCTTTTTCCAGTTTTTGTCTTGAATTAAATTCGTTTAAATAAACCAGAGCCCCACCAGAAATCAGCATCACAATCACCATCGAGACTATCAATTCAACTAAAGTAAAAGCTCTCTTCATTAATAAAACTTTATCACAATTAAGGGTTGAATACCTTATAATTTAAACCGCCGCTAGCTGGTATATTGGTTGATCCCAAATCTTCCATCGAAGCGCCAATGGAATATTTATAATAGGGAGGAGTAGGACCATAAACATAATTAGTTTTTGTTTTGGGATCAGTCGGAATAGTTTGAATTACACCAAGACTAACTAAAGTAGGTAAGGCCGAGGGATAAGTTGTTCCTATTTGTCTGGCCATTTCCAGGGCCATTCGAATTTTTTCCAAGTCGGCCATACGCCGAGAGTCACGAGATTTTCGTTGACTTGGGCCATAACTCAATATCGCCGTCACACTCAGCACCGCAATAATCGCAATCACCACTATCAGTTCAATAAAACTAAATCCTTTTTTATTCTTTTTCACTTTTTTACTATTTATCTAATTAACTATTAATCTATTAATCTATTTTTACTGTTGATTTTTAACACAATAATGACTAGTTCCTGAATTACATGATGAATTACAGTTGCCAATTGGATTATCCATACTCACACCAATACAATAAGTTGAAGATAAATATATAATAGGTTGATATGTTTCTCCTTTGGGACCAGTTGGCCAAACCAAATATGGAGACAAATTAGTTTGGAAATTATTCGTGGGATAACTATTATTGTTACTATAATACATTTCCATTGCCTTTTGAATTGATTTAAGATCCTCAATTCTTCTCGTATCTCTGGCTTTTTTTTGAGCGCTACCATAAGACATCGACGCCACTGCGATCAAAATTCCAATAATCGAAATACTAACCAGTAGTTCAAAAAGGGTAAACGCTCTTTTTTTCATATTTTTATAATTTTTAATTTATTTTTAATTTTTAGACTTTAGAATTTAGACTTTTTTAATTAGCACAGACAGCATAAATTTTATCAGTGGCTCCAACCCCACATTTTGCTTGTGAATTTAAATCTTCGTCCCCCTGTCCACTTTCCAGTGGTACTCTAATAATAAAATCATCAGTTGTAGTTTGTGAATAAGTAAAACCTAATCCGCTCGGAGCCATATAGCTAGTTGGCAAAACGACTGTGCCCGCATTTGGAGTTGGATAAGCCTGATTATCATTGTAATACATCCTCAGGGCATTCTTGATAGCATAGGCATCTTGAATTTTTTGAGCATCTCTAGCTCTCTCTCTGGCTCCCATAAAGTTGGGAAGTAAAATTGCCACCAGCGTTCCAATTATACTAATCACTACCAGTAATTCGACTAAGGTAAATGCTTTTTTCATGGTTCAAAGTCTCCCTTTCCATTTAAACGAGCATTAGGACTAGCATTGACATAACAATATGGACCTTCTGATGCCGCCATAGATAGACCGCAAATAAAATCCCCAACTCCATTGTTATTAGCATCGATACATTCACTATCGCTTGACACCTCAAGCTTGGCAAATAGAGCATATTTTTTTCTGGTACTGTCAGTTTTATAACAATATTGTGGCCAGCCATCGGTATTCTCTGTCGGAAGTTTTACCATATAGATATAACCAGTACTATCTTTAAACTCTTCCCCCCATTTTCTAATTACATCCGTTTTTATTTGCCCGTCAACTGCTTCAGGCATTATTCCATAATCTGCAAAATATAATTGCAGGGCCTTGGCTACCGAGTTTAAATCACCCTTTCTGGCCACATCGTTAGCTCTCTTTCGAGCCGTTCTAAACTGAGACACCGTTACAATCGTCAAAATTGCCATTATTGAAACTACCACCAAAAGCTCGACTAAAGTAAATGCCTTTCTCATCTTATTTAATTAATTCTATCATTATTTAAAAATATTATGGACACCCAGCCCCACAACAAGATGTTTGACATTCAGGAGTACAATCAGGGTTTCTATAACAATTTGGAGCCTCACAACCCATTGAGAAGTTACGACTATTACAGGTCAAACCTTCGTCCACCACCACATAGCAATTTGATTCACAAGATGGATTATTATCTCCTGGATAAAAGTTAACAGGTATATTGTCACTCGAGACAGCGTAATTAGGATCTGTTGCTAAAACTCCCGCCATATTGATAGCCATATCATTTTTATTCTCCAGTATCGTCAAAATTCTAAACCATTTTGGGCAATTTTGATCGTAACCTACCTGAATTTCGTAATAATTTCCATTTGGATCACAAGGCCAAGGCTTTAGCCATCTTCCAAAAATAGAACTTCCTCCACAATAACTTTTTTGCATTAGTCCATCAACAATAGATTGATTAGGATAACATCCCTTATCATTATAATATTCTTCAAAAGCTACTTTTATCCGTCTCAAATCTTTTTTTCTTCGACTATCTCGAGCTTTATTTACCAAGGCAATTGGGTTTAAAATTCCAATTAAAATCATAATCATAATCAATAAAATCGCCATCACCACCAAAATCTCAACCAGCGTAAACCCCTTATCTTTTTTCACTAACATTATTCTAATCTTTATTATAATTAATTTCTATATTTTGTTATTTTTATTTAGAATTTAGGTTTTAGACTTTAGGCTTTTTTTGGTTTTAGGTTTTAAACTTTAGAATTTTATTATTTTTATTATTTCTTCACCCCAAAAGAACGCCACCACTATCCCTAGGATTAAAAATGGCCCAAAGGGAATCGGGGAGAGCTTCTTAACTTTCTTTTTCATAATTAAAATAATTCCCACCACCGCTCCGACAATAAAAGCGATATAAAAAGCCATTACAATACTGGGAAATCCCAAAAATAAGCCCATAAAGAAAGCCAGAAATATATCGCCATCACCCATGGTTTCTTTGCCTTTTATTTTAATTTTGTGCAAAATAAAAATAAATAAAGCCGATAAAAGGGCCGTATATAAATATCCTATTTTTGAACCTAATATTATCCACCTGATGGCCGCCAATCCAATTAACGCGTAAGCACTTCCATCCGGGATAACCATATATTTAAAATCAAAGACCGCCTCAAACACCAGCAATCCAAGAATCATATAAACAACAATCGATTGTAGATTGAAAATTGATAATTGATAATTTAGTAGAAATAAGCACCCTGTGCTTATTTCTACGATAGGGTAGAGGAGTGGTAATTTTTTCCCACAACATCGGCTTTTACCTCGATAAAACAGCCAAGAAAAAACCGGAATATTGTCATACCAGCTCAGCTGTTTCCCGCAAAAATCGCAGTAGCTTCTCTTATCATTCGTAATTGATAATTGATAATTGATAATTTCGTATCGCTTTGCGATACGGTAAACCGCCATATTAATAAAACTCCCGATGCACATTCCGAGTACAAAAACCATTACTGCCAAAAAGAATTCCATAAATCCATTTTACATTAAATTCAGGGTTTGATTAATCAAACCCCTACTGTAGGGGCGCAATTTATTGCGCCCAGAAACTAAACAAAAACCCCGCCACTGCGGCGGGGTCCAATTCACTTCAAAATGTCCTTTACGGTACACACTTAAATATTGCTGCATCTACCGCCGCACCTGCTTCAATCGCAGCTGTCGGATCACCCCATGCAGTACTATCAGTTGCTGGTGCAGTACAATTACCTGTCCCATTTGCAGTTCTAATGGGCGTAGCTCCACCCGTTAAGCAAAATAATTGATTGGCTGCAGGATTTCTATTAGATTTTGCCTTTGGTACATAACAAACATACAAACCACCACCCGAACCTGCCTGTTTATATAACCACAAAGCATTTTCCGGATGAGAGTTATCTACCACAGTCCGAAACTCATCTTTCCCCACAAAAGCAGTTTTAAGCTCATCACTTTTAATTAATTCACCTGGCGTTTCACTAGTCACCTCACATTCAATAGCTTGGGTATTTGCTGGATCAGTTAAAATGCCAGCATCACACAAACCAAAACCAATATCATCTGATCTCAATAATGCGGGGTCCTCAACAGTTGGCTTCGAACCGATAGGTCCATAAAGCATCCAAGGATAAACCTGAGCATTAGCATAATATCTTTCATAAGAATTCATCACCTCCGCTGCGTCATTTTGGACCGTTGAGTCTTTTGCTTTATTCGACTGCTCAATAGGATTAATAGTAGCCAAAACTGCCACTGACAAAATCGCGATCAGGGCGATAACGATTAAAAGTTCTACTAACGTAAATGCTTTTTTCATTTAGATTAAAAAATAAATATTTAAATTATTAATATCATTATTTACTACTAAAATGAGGAAGTCAAGTTATAAATGGGCATCACTACCGCAATCATTAAAAAGCCGACTCCAAGACCGAGTACTATCATAATCAGTGGTTCGATGGCTGAGGTTAGTGCTTTCACCGATTCTTCCGCTTCTTTTGAAAAATAATCAGATACCCGCATTAAAACATCATCAAGTTTTCCCGTTTCCTCCCCTGTAGAAATCATCTGATTAACAATAATCGGAAAAACAGCCGTATTTTGAAATGATACCGCTACCGAAAATCCCTTTTGGACCTTTTCCGAAATTTCCAAATAGGCTTGTTTAAAAACTTCACTCCCCGATACCGATGCGGTAATTTTCAGCGCCTCCACCAGAGTAATGCCGGCAGTCAAAAGCATTGATAAAGTCCGGCAGGTATTAGCCAAAATTGTTTTTTCTGAGAGCACTCCGGCAATCGGAATTTTTAAGGTCAGCTTATCTTTTTTTAAACGAAAATTTTCATTTTTCATACCTACGTTGTAACCAGCCACCCCCCCTATCACCAAAATAGGAATCATAAACCAAGTTTTAATCATAAAATCAGACATCGACATTAAAAAAAGTGTCGCCGCCGGCATTTTAGCTGTCCCAAAATCAGCATACAGTCCCATCAGTTTTGGAATCACAAAAATCATCATTAAAATTACCACTCCAATCATGGCAATCACCACAATTACCGGATAAATCATTGCTCCCTTAACTTTTCCCTGAAATTCATACTGATCTTCGATCGTTTTCGCCAATTTACTCAGCACCTCGTCAAGCACCCCCGCTTCTTCTCCCGCTGAAATCGAAGCTACATAAGCTTCACCAAAAACTTTTTGATAAGGCTCGAGAGATTTTCCAAAAGGCATCCCCCCCCGAACCTGTTCAAGACTCCTGTCAAGAATTTCATAAAGACCACTCGTCTCATCCTGTTGATTTTTCAGTAAGGCGAGGGCATCGGTCAGGGGCAAACCCGCCGTCATCATGGTCGATAGCTGTCGAGTAAAAGTAGCCACCTGTTTTAAATTAACCTTACCCTTAAATCTTTTCATTGCTTCAGTCAGCATATTGCCCTTAACCAATTCAACTGACAAAGGCATTAATCCACTACTTTTGATCGAATCAACTACTTCTTTTTTACTAACCATATCGAGCTGTCCTTTAAGCAACTTCCCGCTCCAATCTTTTGCCCGATAAACAAACTTTGCCATTTATTATTTATTTATTTTTAAACTTCTTAAATTTGCCTGCATTTCGGTTGGTTTTAAAGAATAGCTCATTGCTGTTTCTTCGGTTATCAAACCTTTTTTGACTAGAGATGCCAGTGACATTTCGAGGCTCATCATCCCCAGGTCCACTCCAGTTTGGATAATATTGTCAATCATAAAAGTTTTAGCCTCTCTAATCGTATTAGCCGTCGCGCTTGAGGCGGTTAAAATTTCTACCGCCGGCACTCGGCCACCGTTAATCGCTGGCACCAGTCTTTGCGAAATTACCGCCGAAAGCACCGAGGCCAGCTGAAGTCTAATTTGCGGCTTGGCCCCCTCAGGGAAAACATCGACAATTCTGTCAATTGTTTGAGCCGCGGAATTGGTGTGAAGTGTCGAAAAAACCAAATGACCGGTTTCCGCCACTGTCAAAGCCAGTTGAATCGTTTCCAAATCTCTCATTTCTCCCACAAAAACCACGTTTGGGTCCTGTCTTAAAGTTGATTTTAACGCCCTGGCAAAATTAAGAGTATCAGTTCCATGTTCTCTTTGAGAAATTATGGACTTTATTGGCTTTATTATGTATTCCACTGGATCTTCAATCGTCACAATATTGACCGCCCTTTCTTTATTTATTTCATTTATCATCGACGCCACCGTCGTCGATTTTCCGTGTCCNNGGTAAATTTAAAGCCGTTAAATCAGGAATTTCATCCTGAATTACCCGTAAAACCGCCGCCGCGACTCCTTTTTTGGTATAAACATTAGTTCGAAACCTAGCCTTATCAATCGTCACTGAAATATCAAGTTCTTTTTCTCTATAAAAAGTTTGTTTTTGCTCCTCTGAGAGCAGTGACAAAATCAAACTTTCGTCTTCGATCACTCCAATGTTCGAGACATCGGCAAGCTCTCCATGAATCCTTATTTTGGGCGAGAAGCCAACCGACAAATGAACATCCGACGCTTTGTTGGCTACTGCTAATCTTAAAACTTCTTCTATTTTGCTATGCATATTGTTTAAAAAAACTCTAAAATCTAAATTCTAAAGTCAAATAAATTTTTAATTTTATATTTTAATTCTATCCTTTTTTATTTTTATTTTTTTTATCTTAGATTTTAGGCTTTAGACTTTTTTTCTTTTTTTTAGTACTGTGCTACCCGGAGGACCTCATCAATACTCGTGACTCCTTCCAAGACTTTAACGTAACCATCTTGTTTCATGGTCAGCATTCCTTCTGAAATAGCTTGTTTTTGAATATCCGAAGCTGAGGCTTTTTCGACAATTAATTTACTTATCTTTTCCGTTATCGGCATCACTTCATAAATAGCAATTCTGCCGAAATATCCAGTATTATTACACTTATCACAGCCAACAATCTTGGGAATAGTCATTTTTTTGCCCTCTTTTTTCCATCTATCCTCAATCATTTCATAAATCGGTCCAAGAGTCATTTTCATTTCCGCCTCTTTATCCAGTGGTATTTCCATATCTTGATGACAATGTGGACAAATTTTTCTAAGCACTCGCTGAGCCACCACACAAGTTAGAGCCGAGGTTAGCAAAAATGGCTCGACCCCCATATCCATCATTCTTGGAGCCGCCCCCGAAGCATCATTGGTGTGCAGTGTCGAAAAAACCAAGTGACCAGTCAAGGCCGCATTGACCGCCAGCTCCGCCGTTTCCGTATCCCGAATTTCTCCCACCATCATAATGTTTGGGTCTTGCCGTAAAAAAGAACGTAAAGCCGAAGCAAACGTTAAACCCGCCTGAACATTTACCTGGACCTGGTTAACTCCCTTCATTTGATATTCCACCGGATCCTCAATGGTCACCACATTAACTCTGGAGGTCGCCACCTTATCAAGAACCGAATAAAGAGTCGTAGTTTTACCTGAACCTGTCGGCCCCACCACAAGGATAATTCCATGAGGTCTCTCAATTGCTTCAATTAAATTTTTAAGAGCCAGACCTCGAAGTCCGAGATCTGGCAGCGAAGGTACTTTCGAGGCTTTTCGGAGTAACCGCATCACCACTTTTTCACCATAAGATACAGGTAAAGTTGAGATACGCAAATCCACCTCGCTCCCTTCAACATTGATATTAAAACGCCCATCCTGGGGGATTCTTTTTTCGTCTATTTTTAAATTAGCCAGAATCTTAATCCGGCTAATAACCGCTTCCAAGACATTTCGAGGTAATATATATTTTTCCTGTAAAATTCCGTCAATCCGATAACGAACTCTGACATTTTCCTCCATAGGTTCAATGTGAACGTCAGAAGCTCTGGAGCGAACAGCGTAGTCAAGAATGGTATTCACAATTTTGGCAATTGGCGCTTCGGCTGAAACCGCTTTTAAATTTTCCGATTCTGTCTTCATTTCTTCCACCTTTTGTTCGTCAAGAGCCCTGGTCACCTCAGTCGTAATTCCTTTTTCCCTTTCATATTTTTCCCGGATAAATGCGTCTATTTGCTTTTCCACCGCCATCGCCGTTTCTATTTTCAGATTTGTCTTTTTTTCCAAAAACTCCACCGTTTCAATATCCAGGGGATTAGCCATGGCCACGTAAATAGTTTTTTCTTTGGCGTCCATCCGGTAGGGGACTAGATGATATTTTTCGGCCACACTTTGAGGTACCAGAGCCAGAGCCTCCGGTGAAAAACCAATACTTTCGAGATCAACAAAGGGAATTCTCAAAAATTCTGCCTTATATTTAACAAAATCAACATCGTTTACAATTCGGAGACTCCTAATAATATCCTCTTCGCTTTCTCCTGTTTTAACTTGCCTTAAATTAATTTCCTCCGCCTTGGCCTTATCGATAAGACCTTTATCGAGTAGCACTGCCGAAAATGTTTTATATATTTTTGCGTCTCCATTCATACTCTATAATCATAGTAAACTATGTCACTCTTTCCTTCAACCCTAATCATTGCCTCTTCCCCCCAAGTTTCCTTGAAAAAAGCCCTTGAATTTCTCTCGCAGCTTAATCATCTTCCAGACAACAATCCCGATCTTTTTATTTTAAACGAATACACGATTGCCAATGTCCGCCTTCTCAAAAATTTCTTATCCCAAAAACCATTTAATCATTTTTCTAAAATCGTTCTCATCTCCGAGGCTGATAATTTAAATCCCGAATCTCAAAACGCTCTTTTAAAAACTCTTGAAGAACCGGGAAAAAATAACTATCTGATTTTAACGACCACCAAACCTCAACTACTCCTCCCCACTATTTTATCCCGCTGTCAAAAGATTAAACTTACCTCTCCCAAAATTAACTCTCAGACTGAGCCCTGGACTCTCAGTGGCAATCCTAAAAAAGATCTCGATTTTGCCGCCTCTATTGTCAACGACAAAAACGAAATAAAAAATCTGCTTTTAACCCAGCTAGAAGTTTATCAGCAGCAATTGGTTTTAAATCCGACAAAAAAGACTGCTCAAATTATTAAAAAAATTATTACTGCCCTCAAATTTATCGATGCTAATGTCGACCCCAAATCAGCCCTGGATTATTTCTTTTTGAGATAAAATCTACCCCAACCCCTCCTTTGAATAAAGGAGGGAAAAAATTAAGACATTTATTATTCATTCTTTCCCCCTTTCCTCAAAGGGGGAATACAAGGGAGATTTGATTTTCCGCATTTTCCCCTCATTGATTTTCAAAAATCTGCTATAATTCCCTCAGAATGTTTTCACCGTTATTTACCA
>DHGB01000035.1 GCA_002402535.1 Candidatus Shapirobacteria bacterium UBA4809 | reverse complement strand
GGGTTCGACTCCCCCCCCTTCCGCCAAAGGGTCAAAGTTCTATGCGACCCCAGTGTTAGTCAAGTATTTCCCCAACCTGTTGGTGTTTATTCTCCAAAAACAACATTTTTCGGTAAAGTAGCCTGTAACACGGTGATAATATATATCCCTTGAATGCTAAAATACAGGGAGTATTTGACCTTTAGAACACAGAATAATGCTAAAAAATATTTTTAAACGATTGTTACATTTTTTATTTGATGACTTTTCATTTCAAAGCTACAGCGGTCGAGCAGGTACGTTTTACAATAAATACCCAAGAATAATAGGTATTCCAATGTTGTTATTATACGGTTTTGCAACAATTACAGGATATTTTTTTGCTTTAGTAGTACTTCTCCCGATAATTTTTCCTTTTTATTTACTCCAAAAAATATTTGATTATATTTTTCATAGAGAACCTGATAAAAAATCTATAGAAATATCTCTTTTGGGTTTTTCAGATGAAAAAATTTTTAATTTGGTTTATCTTCTTAAGAACTACTATCCAGAATTATCAATCGATGATCTTAAACAAAAATTGTATAAATTACCGCTGATTCTTAATTTTGATAAAGAAACGGAAGCAAATGAGTATATAGAAAACTTTAAAAAAAACGCTGTTGAATATTCGATTAAAACAAATAAAGTTTAATTTTTAATGGTTAGTTCTTTATTATGCAGAATAAATTTTGTCTTAATTGCCGACATTATTTGGATTCTATCTTCCGCCGATCCGGCTTTTAGAACGTGGAGTAAGTATTCTTTGGCGGTGTCTCGATCGAGGGGTATTTTTTGAGGATAATCAAATTGGTTTAGATTTCCAGCAAGGAATTCTTGATGAAGTACTTCGCCTCTCAGCGAGTGGAATCTTTCAATTTCATCTTTTAATTGATTGGTTAAAACTTTTTCATCAAGTTTGATTTCATCGATGTGGCTTACCAACTGGTTTATTAATTCTTCTTCGCTGATGTATGGTTCTTCGCAGTCATAATCGATATGTCTTCCGCAGTGGTAGTAGACATATTTCTTAAATCTTCCGTATTTATATCGTTTGTATTTTTCTTCTGCCGTTATCCATTCTCCACAACTACCGCACTTACATAATCCGCGGAAAGGAAATAGTTTTTTATGCCATTCTTTCTCTGGAACATATAGTTGTTTTTGGACCTTATCAAATAATGTTTTAGTTATTAATGGTTCATGTTTACCTTTATAGGTCACGCCTCCGAATTCAAATTCGCCGTAATAATAAGGATTTTTAAGGGTTTTATAAACTTTACTTAATGCCAACGGTTTTCCACTTCTTGTTACAAATCCGATTTTATCCAACCAAATTTTAATGGTTCTTCCACTTTGCCCTTTTTCTCCGACCCTATGAAACATTTGCTTAACCGTCGGAGCCCGTACCTTGTCGATCTCTACATAACTGATTCGGTTATAGCTCATGACATTGAGATACCCAATTGGAGCAATATTTGGTCGCCAGCCTGCTTCACATTTGGCTCTCATGCCTCTTTTTACATTTATACCCCGATTATCGTTTTCTAGTTTGGCCTGTGAGCATAAAATCATTAGTAAAAATTTCTCCACCAACCTCGGACAACTTTTATATAATTTAGAACATATTTTTCTAAAAACCGTCTGACATCTTTATTTGCAATCTCTTTAATTTTATTTTTTAGCTCCTTAAGATTAGTAACCTTAGCCATCTGGCCAATAATTCGATAATCTCTTGGTAGTAAACCTTCCCTTCGACCTATTTCCTGAGCAATTTCTACACCCTCAACCACATATTCTCTAAAAGCATTTATTGAATTACGCTTCTCGTATTTAAGAAGACCTTTCAGATTTTTCAAGGGAATCTTCTTAGTTTTCTTTTTAGAAAAAAGATTGTTTAAAAAAATTTCCACTCCAAACTTGGTTTTAGCCATTTCTCCAAGATAAGGGACTAAATCATTTTTGTAATACACTCTTTCGCCAGTTAAATATGAAAGAACATTTTGCATCCATCCATTTGATGGATATCCCAAAACAACCTTAAATTTACCTTCTAAAACAGGCCCTAGAAGGTTTTTTAGATGATTATCGGAGAGATTAGTTAAATCAGCATCAATAAAAGTAATTACTTCGCCTTTAGCTTTTTTTATACCCTCAACCAAAGCGTAACTTTTGCCCCTGTTTTTCTCAAAATTAATTAATTTAATACTATTACCAAACTTTTTCAAAATTTCCAAACTTTTATCAGTCGATCCGTCATTTATACAGATTACCTCATCAATTAAAGGATTTTTTAACAAAACTTCAATGACACCAGCCACAGTTTTTTCTTCATTAAATACCGGAACTATAGCTGAAACAAATTTTTTCATTTTGTATCTTTAAAAAACACTGTAATGATATCTTCTCCAAAATCCCTTACCTCCCTTTTAATTGATGGGGGAATAACCTCAAAACCATATTCAATTTGATTCAGAAGTTGACGACGAGTTGAAAAATATTCAGCTTTAAAATCGCCAGTACCGTCTTTTTCACTCCATTCCGCCAGACGTTTTTTTAAGGAATATATCAAACCACTACCAGTTTCCTCTTTTTTTCCGGGTTCACAAATAATAAACACTCTTTTGGTTGCCGAAAAACAGTTTTTAATAAACCTCTTTCTCTCGTCTGGCTTTAAATGGTGAAGGACATCGCAGACAATAATCACATCCGCTGGACAATAACAATTTGATTCGAGAACATTACCTAAACGAACATTTAAGCCTTTTTCCAGAGCATAACTAAGAAATTCCTCATTAGTATCAAAACCACTATAAAGGAACCCTTTTGGTAAAAAATTTGCCAATATTGCCGGTCCACAGGCTGGTTCCAAAACTAAGTCTCCCTTTTTGGCAAAGCTGGCCATATATTGATAACGTTTAGCAAAATTAGTTCCATGAATCCAACTAAGACCCCAGATATATAGCTGGGGATATTTATAAAAAATGCTTTTTTTACTCATTTATTTTCCTAACCTCCTTTGACGATTTTGAAATTCTAAAATGGTAATATCCAATTTAGTTTTGTCAAAGTCTGGCCAATAAACCTTAGAAAAATACAATTCTGAGTAAGTCGCTTGCCAGGGAAGAAAGTTTGATAGGCGCTGTTCGCCCGATGTTCTGATAATGAAATCAGGATCGGGTAGACCAGCTGTGTCTAGATTTTGACTTATTAATTCCTCGGTGATTTCTTCGACTTTAGTCCCTAAAGCTGTTAGTTTGCGGAAGCTTCTGATGATCTCATCTCTACCTCCATAGCTTAAAGCCACGTTAACGATCATTTTTTGGTTATTTTTTGTTAAATCTATGGCCTTCTCTAGGACTTTTTGTAAAGAAATCGGTAATCTTTCAAAGTTGCCTAAAACTCTTATCATCATTTCCCGTTTGTTTGCTTCTTTCATTTTATGAATGATAAAACTCTCAAACAATTTCATCAAAATAGTAATAATTGTGCCGATTATGGCAGTAACAAGACCATATATTTTAAACTCTGTAATACCTGACCATCCAACAAAGCTTGTAATAACACCCCCTCCAACAGCTCCAACTACACCTAAAACCACATTCGTTACTGTATCGGGACGAGGATTGGTTTTAACCATATCCATAATAATCGATGCAGTTAAACCCATCACTACTCCCAAGGCTATACAAGCAACAATATTCATCATTTATTAAATTTTCTACACTAAATTATTAAATTAACCTAATTTTGAATTTTTATATTCTTTTTCCCAAACTGGGTCTAAGGTTTTAGCTAATTTTTTATCATAATTAATCATTCCTTCTTTATATTTTTTATCCTTTAGAGCTTGCTTGGCCGCTTCATCAATCGGTTGAGGCTTATCTTGATCAATAAATTTCTTCATTTCTTCATAGTGATCCCTAATGGGACAGGGTAGAATCCAATTATCTATATCCTCCGGTTTTTGTTTTAGAGCGTAGTCATCCTGCCATCTTCTAATTTTTTCAAGAAAAGGTCGGTTCAAAACATCGTTTAAATTTCCACCATTTTTATAAATTTCATTAATGTTAGCCACTGCATAGGGATTGAAAACACAAGGCGTCACATTACCATTCCACTCGATGTATAAATATCCACCTTCTTTACCAGCCGAAATACAACCATTGGTAACTGAACCACAGTTCCAAAAATCAGCCATAAAAATCTTTTTTTCTTTAATCAACTGATGGTTTTTCCTAAACATAGTTAATCTTTGTTCCGGAGTCACCAACAAATCCAAAGAATCTGCTCTCCCAATCGGCATTAACTGAAAGATCCAGCCGTAAATTGCTCCCTGTTTATTAAAATAATAATCTACAAATTCATCACTTAATATCAGTTCGGCATTATTTTTAGTTGCAGTAACGGAAATACCGAAAGGTACTCCAGCCTCTCTTAGATTTTTCATTGCCTCTAAAATTTTCCTGTGAATACCTTTACCGCGTCTGGCATCAGTTTCTTTCTCAAAACCTTCCACTGAAATTGCTGGAGTAATATTCCCAACTTCAGCCAGTTTTTTGGCCATTTTTTTATCAATCAAAGTACTGTTGGTATACATCAGAAAAAAATTATCCTGATGTTCTATGGCCAAGTCAATAATAGTTTTTCCCTGGCTTTCATAAAGCAAAGGTTCGCCGCCAGAGATAACCGTAAAGTAAGACCCCCAGAGGTTAGTTTTTTCCGTTACGATTCTGTTTAGAACATCATAACTAAGTTTTTCCGATGAAGCCGAATTACTATTGGCATAACAACCGGTGCATTGTAAATTACAGAATTTTCCCGGACTAATCGTTAAAAAAGAAGGTGGGTTCCTCCCAAATTCTTTATGAAATTTTTTCACCTGTGTTTTTGATTTCAAAAAAATGTTTTGAATCAGAGAATTGACTAATGCTTTGCGTACCATTGGTGCATTTTTAGCCCCCTCAAAGGCTTTATTCATGGCTGTAATAAAACTTCTCGACATGTAATATTTGTCTTCCTGAACTTTTCGGGGATAATTTTTATCTTCTAAAAGACCTTGACGAATTTTTTTATCCGCCAATTTGATCAGGTTTTTTCTAACAATATTATTAGAAACCAATAACTCCAACGGTTTATCTGTATATTTAATAAATATCTCCTCCCATGAATTTTTCGGCTGATTTGTTTTCGACATAATTTTTCCTTTAAATTATTAATAATTATTTTTTGCTTGGATATCCAAACTTATAATTAAAAATATTTGAATATATCGGTCCTAATAAAACTAAATGCGCCTCAGTTGCCAAATATTTTGCGGAAATATTTAAACGACCATCTTTATCTAATCTTCGAACCGATACTGGTATCCGGACATTTTGGAGAAAGCCAAAATTAGCGATTTTACTGGCTCTTAGAACATAGTCATGATCCTCCGCTAATTTTATTTTTTCGTTAAAACCCCCTATAGTTCGATGGACTTCTTTCCTAACAAAAATACAAAATCCAGGTGCATGAGGGAAAAATTTTTGAGTGGCTCCCATATACCAATTTACCGTATCATGCAGTAATTTATCAATTTTCCTATTACTTAAAGGTTTTACTAAACAGGATGTCACCGCAAACTCTTGTTCTTTTATTTCTTTTATCGCTTTTTCCAGAAAATCTGGCGGTAATATCACATCAGCGTCTAAAAAAAGCAACCATTCACCTTGGGCAAATTTAGCCCCATTATTGCGTCCACTAGCAGGCATTCCACCCTCAACCACTTTTGCTCCTGATTTCAAGGCGATCAAACGGGTGGCATCCATCGAATTATTGTCGGCCACTATTACTTCAAAATCTTTAAAAGTCTGTTTTTTAAGCGACCTTAAAAGATAAGGTAGAAATTTTTCTTCATTGAACGTTGGGATTATAATGCTAAGCATAATTTTTGTAATTATTGGAACAATAGGGTAATAATTTGATCAGATATTTTTACTGAATCCATTTTTTTGTTAAGAAATGAATATTCCAAAAGTAATCCGTCCATCATGCTGGTAAGTAATGAGGTTAATAGTTTGCTATCAATTTTTTTGGTTAGTTTTTTACTGATTGACACTTCCTCAATTACTAGTTGAATTAAACCAATAACTTGTTCTCTTAACTGAATAATACGTTTGGTTATTTGGGAATCAGACGATGATAGTTTAAATACAAAAGCTTTAACTAGGTTCTTTTCCTTAAAACCAAAGTCTAAGTAATTCTTAATTAAACGATGTAATTTTTTATCAATTGTTACCTCTGTCGAAGCCTCGGCAATCGTTAAACTTAAATCGTTAAAAACATCGTCAAGCACTTTTTGGTAAATCTCTGCTTTACCGGTGAAGTGATAATAAAGTGCTGCCTTGGTAATATTTAATTTTTTAGCAATGTCACTCATTGACACGGCCAAGTAGTTATATTCGGAGAAAAACCAACGGGCAGTATCAATGATACATTTTTTAGTATTTTGAACTACCCCTTCAGATGTTATGGTGGTTGCTTGCATAGTTTTGGCTTATTTTATTTTACTTACCGCTCGGTAAGTTATCGTTAGGTTATCAGAATGGCAAATGCATGTCAAATATTTAAGTTTTAATCGTCAGTTGTTTATTGTGAAGTATAAATCTCGTTTTTATGGCCGCCATTAGTTTTCATTCATTTGAGGATACGATAGTTAAACATACTTTCAATAGGATAGCGCGAACTTTCGGACAGAACGGTAAGCCGATAGGGATTTTGATAACTAAACGTCCAATAACTGCCACTCCGGAAGAGATAGTTGCTAATTATAAAGCACGTAGTGGAAAACTTCGTGTTATTGAAAAAAGCTAATCAATTCTAATTAATATGAAAAAAACTATCTGGGCTAAAATTACTACCCAATTTGAAGGTATACACAAATATCCAAATGCACCGGATGAGATGGCATTTTTGCGTTTTGACCATCGTCATATTTTCCATGTTACTGTTTGGATTGAGCAATTTCACAAAATAGTCTGACAAAGGGGTACTTGACAATATGACTCCCATTAATTATTTACTCAAAAGATACCCAGAGTCTCAAATATATACAACCTGCACATCATATTGCACAAGTGACATAATAAGGGTAAAATACGCGCAATACTTAATTTAAGTCAGAAAAGTGGCTAAAAAAGAAATAAAGACCGATGTTGTTGAAAATGAAAACCACTGTCTTATAAAAAAAAGTCAAATATTGATTGGTGATGGAAGAAAGGCTTTTATAAGACCTCTAGAGGTGATGGATAAGACAGGTTTGGTCTCTTTTTATACAAGTTTATCTGAGGTAACTCAGGGTTTTTATGTTTTGGACGATTATGGCGAGAAGACAGCAGTAAGACTTTGTGAATCTATAAGTAATCCTAAGAAGTTACATTTTGTAATAGAGAATGATTTGTCAAAAATAATTGCCATAATGAAATTTAGTTTAGACTTGCCCGAGGCCGATAGAGTGAGATTTACACAATATGGTGTCGACCTTATTCCAGGTACTGTAAGTCGCTGTGGCTTATGTATTGCTGATGATTACCAAAACGTGGGTTTGGGGGCAGTTGCTCTTCAACAAGTAATCGATACGTCAGATAGTCTTGGCTTGAGAGTAATCATGCTGTCTGGCGGTATCTTTGCCAACAATGGGAGGGCTATACATTTGACTCAAAAATTCGGATTCCAGATCGTGGGTAAGTTTACTGATTCAAACGGTCAGGAGCATGTAGATTTGCTCCGGTTTAACAGGTAAGCGTATGAAAACAATTAGTCCTAAAGTGCTTTATTTTCATATGGAGTATCCACCAATAACTGGTGGTGGTGCCAGTTATACAAAAAACCTCATTACTCAACTTATAAAACTTAAAATCAAAATTGTCTTAATTACTAGTGGCTCTGAGGATTCAGTTGATAAAATAAATAATTATTTGACGATAAAACGATTTAAAGTATTTGAAGATTTATATTACGATAAAGGCGGATTTATACAGGGAGTTGATGTTTTGATGCAGCAAATAAGAGACGAATCACCAGACATTCTTCATACAGTCTATATTGAGGAATCACTAATAGGGCAAATTGCAAATTTAAATTATGGAATTCCTCACATTGTTACACATACTAAAACACCAATGTATCGAGAAGAAAGCATTATTAAGAACAGTACTTGGTCTACATTTGATTATGTAAATAGAAGCAAACTTGTCACATTCGTAGCTCCGGGAATAGCTTATAGAGATAGCCTTTTACAGTCAGGGATAAAGGAGAATGCAATTCGTCTGATATATCCGGGAATTGATAGAACTATTTTCAAAAAGAACAACAATCAGAAAACTTTGGATAGTATGCGGAAACGTCTCAACATATCCAAAAAAGAATTTGTAATACTAATTCCATGCATGCTGAGGAAAAGGAAAGGTCTTTACTTCGTGTCAGAGGCGCTATCTAAACTATCTATTCCGAATAGCAAGATTAAGATAATTGTTACTGGTTTACCTCAAAACCAGGATGAGGAATTGATATATCAGTCATTTAAGAAATTAAAAGGAGATATAGAATTTGTTGAACACGGATGGTTTACAGACGAAGACATGCCAATACTTTACAATATTGCTGATATTACTGTATTGTGTTCAGAGGCTGAGGGTTATGGTACTGTTTTTTTAGAAGCCATGGCTTGTGAATGCCCTGTCATTGGATCGGATGTAGTTGGTATTAACGGCTTGATAACAAATCACTTTGACGGTATTTTATGCAAATATGGAGACTGTAAATCATTAAATGATGCAATTACCGAAGTACTTACTGACTCAACTACTTGTAAAAAGTTAATAAAAAATGCCTTATGGTCATTAAAATTTAAATACAACTTACAAAAACAAGCTAACGATCATTTGAACTTGTATAAATCATTTCTAAATATAAAACAGGCTTCTTACTGCATAGCTTATAGATTGTCTAAGAACGAAGTAGAGATATTATTAGAAAATAGTAGAAAGAAACTATCTGTTCCAAAAACCACGAAAAGAATAAACGAATCCTGGTTACAGGCTGCCATTAAAAAAACAAGAGAAATCAGCGAGTATCAGGTTGTAATTCCAAGTCACCAAGTTTTTGATGAAACCAACCACAATATAATTTCTTACTCATTTAAGATCAAAGATGACACTTCAGTTCTTGGTTTAAGTAAACAGAAGAAATCAACAACCTGGATGCAACTCAATAAAGCTATTCTGTTAGTAGACGATGATGACAAAAAAGTGCTTAAGAAATTGAGATCTTTTATAAAAAATGATCTTGATGTCAAAACGATTAAGAAAACAATTAAAGCATTCAATTGATTATGACTGCAGAGGTACCTAAAGAAAGACTAATAAAAAATATCGGCATAAGGCCTCATAATCTTTCTGACTCACAACTGAAAGTATTGTTGCCCGGTGAAAGTGATAAAGGTCAGCTAGGTATATTAATGTTAAAACCAGGATGTTTTTCTGCTGTAGGCAGAACATCGATTCAGGATAAAACAGAAGAATATTTATCATCTTTTAATCTTGATGTTATCGCAACTTCATGCACCGTTCTAACAAGAGACCAAGTTCACCGATTGTATCCCCATATCTTTAGTACAGATGTTGTAGCTCAAAGTGATAGATTCGGAGAACTTCGGATTCTAATGGAGGAATATTTGACAAACTGTGTGTTTACTTATTTAATATACGGCGAGAATTCCATTGATGAATTAAAAAAAATAAAGAGGTTGCTGAGGCAGGATGTAGTCAAAGTAGGAAATTGGGATGTATACAATCGAGTTCATGTGCCAGAGTTGAACGATCTCAATCAAAATAAAAATATCCTGTTTGACCATATCAATTGTGCTAAATGTTCAAAGCAAGAAAATGACTAATAGCAAATCCAAAAATCAAAAAATTGTTTCAAGATTTTATAATCAGATTCTATTTAAAGATAATAGAGTTATAAAAGGAGTACCTGAAGACAGATTCTTTAAAGAAACGAATTGGTTTAAGGAAGCATCAAAGAGAATTCCAAACGACATTCCTTTCATCTACAGTTATGATGTCAACATGAAATGTTCGGATGGTCGAGATCTTAAATATTATGAAATGGAAGCCATAAACGGAACTAATCTATATCAGTGGGCAATAGAACACAAAAATGACTTTCCGGATGCTTTTAATAGATTAATACTTCTGGTAAAAAGACTTCATGCAGAAAATACCATAGTTTCGGACCCAAACGATATTTATATGATGTATTACACCAAGCCAATAAATGCTTTAGTGGATTTCATCGATAAGTTAAATATAAATGTTAACAATCTGGTTATTAACGGGAATAGATATACGAGTCCGATAGAACTTTTTGAAAAATTATATAAAGATTTGGAAACACCATTAAAAGATACGAGATACTCATTCATTCATGGCGATCTTACCATGAGTAATACTCTAATTGATGACAAGGGAAAACTTTACTTAATAGATCCAAGAGGGTGTTTTGGGAATACTCAGTTCTTTGGAGATATTCGATATGATATTGCAAAAATTTACTATAGCATTATTAGGAACTTTGATTCTCTTAATGTAGGTAAGTTTAGTTATAAAAGGGACACTAAAGATATTAATACGCATTATTTTTCAATCGTCGATAATAGATTAAGAAACTATGAAAAGAGAATATTTCAAGAATTTAAGGAAGATCCAGAACTTATCCTATTTATACACGTCACGATTTGGCTCAGTTTGCTACCACATCTTGCAAATAATCCCAATCAACAATGGTGTGCTTTTTGTTATGGCGTTTACCTTCTTAACACAATAAAAAATTATGAAAACTAAACTTTTTCTTGATTCAGTTATTATTGACGAAATCAGAGAATTCTCCTGGTTAGTATCGGGTGTAACGACAACACCAACTTTCTTTAAAAGAAAAAACATCGATTACAACGCTTTCATTTCTTCGTTTCGTACTGAATTTCCAAATCTTGAATTACATATTGAAGCCTTAGGACCAACCCCAAAAGAAACAGAAAACTGCTTATTGGAAACAATTAATCAAAAATGGTTTGATTCAGAAAAAGTGGTGATTAAAATTCCTGCCGACTTTGATAATTTAAAGATAGTATCCAAATATTCAAAGAAAGGCATTAAGTTTAATACCCATCTTATTTTCAACCCCTGTCAAGCATTTTTGGCGGCAATTGTCGGAACTACTTATGTATGTCCACTGGTAGGTAGATATGTTGATAATATTAAGCAATTTAATAATGTAAAAGACGAAGACCGAATTGCTGGTAAAAATTTACTACTAGACACCTTAACTGCCATGTCTGTCGATTCTTTAGGTAAGTCAGTTAAAGTTATGGCTTCTTCTATTAGAACAACAAAAGATTTCCAGAATTCAATATCAGCCGGAGTTGATGTGATAACCGTACCTAAAAAGATTCTGGAGTCCTCATTAAGCCACGAATACACTAAAGAAGGAATAAAAATATTTCTTAAAGATATGGGGTACTAATATGGAGAAAGTAATATCCCAAGAAAATTTAGCTTTTATAAAAGAAACGATTAAACATATATCGGAAAAACTAAAATTTGATAATTACAAACAAGGTCTATGGCTAGCATTCGGAAGTTTTGTTATCAATCGAAACGAAGTAGGAAGCGACTTGGATCTAATCGCCATTAATGATTATTTCGAAAAAGATACTAAAATTGTTGATTCTTTTAAAAGTATTCCCATCCACTTTACAGGAATAAATATGAAGATTCTCCAAGATGATGGAGAAAGTCGGCTGTATGGAAGTTATTTTTCTGGAAAGATTATCAATCCTCACATTTTTTTATATAGTAACCACATTCTCAAAGAAGAAGCTTTGTCTCATGCCGGAAAATTTATAGCACCTCTTGCTGGATTCTTAGGTGGAATGATTAAGAAGGATGGATTTACCGCCTCACAGATAACTGCGTTGGTATTTATTGCATATTTAAGTACTGACCCAAGCTTTGATTCCTATTTTCTTAACTATTTTGTTTCACCAAATTTCAATAATATTTGGATTGCTTTATGTGAATCAACTACTGAGATGCTTAAGGTGTCGAAGTCTATAAAAGAATCTAATAATAAATTATATTTTGTAGATAAGTTCAGAGATTATAAAAGCTTTCATGAGGAAAGGATGAAAATTTCAGCAAGACATTGGAGTTATGGAGCTGTTTGTCATGGAGGTGATAGACAGTTTCAAGATAGTATTTTTACAAAAGCAAAAGAAAAAATGAACAGGATAGATCCTACAGGAAATAAATATAGGAGTATGGTAAGATTTCTAAAGGAGAAATCAAAACTTCCTGATATTTACATATAAATATGAATGATAATATTCAAAACAAGCCTTACCGTCTAGGTGTTAATGCCATTGTGGTTGATAAAGGTAACAATTTTCTTCTTGTTCAAAAAAATGGATATAAAGAAAATGAGTGGAATTTTTTAGGTGGAGGACGAGAGGAAGGTGAAATGCTTGAACAGAATCTATTCCGAGAATTGAATGAAGAGATTGGTACTACAAAATCTGATTTTGAAATTATTGGAATCAGTAGTTTTAAAATTGAATATGATTATCCAACAGACACGGCGCTCAGGGTTAACGGAGGCAAATACAGGGGACAGTCATATGATCAGGTAATATTAAGATTTATTGGAGATAAAGGTAAGTTAGTTTTTTCAAAAGAAGAATTTCGAACTCATAAGTGGGTTAAAGCCGAAGAACTTGAAAGTCATTTGATATTTCCTAATCAATATCAGAATCATCAAAAAGCTATTAATGAGCTAATGTCAGGTATCCTACGTCAATCCAAATCGGACTTATACCAATTCTAATTAATTGTGCTAAAATCGGTCATAATTATTTATCAGGATGAATGTTTATTCCGGTTGCTCAACCAGACATTGGAGAAGAAGAATTGGATGCTGTTATTAAGACAGTTAAGTCCGGCTGGATTTCTTCTATAGGCGAGAACATACTTGAGTTTGAGAGCAAATATGCGAGTTATTGCGGCCTGAAGTACGGAGTAGCTACCTCAAGTGGTACTACTGCGTTGCATTTATGTCTAGCATCTTCAGGAATTGGTCCAGGCGATGAAATAATAGTTCCTTCGTTGACTTTTGTTGCTACAGCCAATGCTGTTATGTATACGGGAGCGAAACCAGTATTTGTAGACTCGGAACTACAAACATGGAATATTGATCCCCAGCAAATTGAGTCAAAAATTAACAAAAATACAAAGGCGATAATCCCTGTTCATCTTTATGGTCATCCAGCTAAAATGGACCAAATTCTTTCAATTGCGCGAAAGTACAATTTGGCTGTATACGAAGATGTGGCTGAAGCTCATGGAGCTAAATATAGAAACAATAGAGTTGGCTCTTTGGGGAACGCAGGGTGTTTTTCTTTTTTTGGAAACAAAATAATCACTACAGGTGAAGGTGGAATGGTTGTTACAAACAATAAAAAGTTTGCAGAAAAAATGAAAACTTTGAGGGATCATGGTACCTCAAAAAGAAGACGATATTATTATCCTTGGCTTGGCTTTAATTATCGAATGACCAACATCCAGGCAGCAATAGGTCTGGCTCAATTAGAAAAAATTGATAAAATAATTGCAAAGAAGAAGTGGATTGCAGGAACTTACGAGAAATATTTAAAACCTATTGTTCAAAAGATAGAGCTTTCTCCTCACGAGTCTTGGGCTGATAGCGTGTTTTGGATGTATTCGATATTAGTAACATCAACAGGCAAAATTTCTCGGGATAATTTAATGTTTAAACTTAAAGAAGTTGGCATAGATAGTCGTCCATTCTTTTATCCTATCCATAGATACAAGCGGTTTGATTGTCATGAAAATTTCAAAATCACAGAGTATTTAGCTAGTGCAGGTATTAATCTGCCTTCTAGTCCATCCTTGGATGAGAGCCAGATACGATTTATATGCGAAAATATTATAAGAATTTTAGATGAATAGTAACGTTAAATTTAAATACCTATATGAAAACTGCACTTATTACTGGAATTTCTGGACAGGACGGATCATATTTAACGGATCTGCTTTTAGAAAAAGATTATATAGTTCATGGTCTAGTAAGAAGAAAGAGCGTTGAAGAATTTTCAAATCTTGACCATATCAGCGAGAAATTCAGAAAGGATAGGTTACCCTCCACTTTGCGAATTTGACCGATGTCAGTTCTATCAGAACAATCTTGAATAAGATTAAACCAGACGAAATTTATAATCTTGCAGCGCAAAGCCACGTTGGAATTAGTTTTGAAATACCAGAGTATACAGCCGAGGTGAATTCTAATGTGAATCCGAATACCCTTGTAATTGATAACATTTAACTCTCTTTTGAATGCTTCGATAGGGGTCTCATAATCGAGGCATTTTCTAGGTCTGTTTGTCAAGTACCCCATTTGTTAAACCACTTTTTCTATTAGGTTTAATTTTTGATTAAATACGTCAGGTTCAATCATTTCATCTAAGTGGTAATCAACAAATTCGTCTTGAACAGTTCGATTAAATCTTTCACAATGAGCATTCATCTTTGGGGTTCTGGGATAAGTATGGTAATGGGTTAAGTGAAGTCTTTTAATTTCTTCGATTACTTCCGGAGACCAACTTCTTTTTCTTTTGATTTTAAAAGCATCTAAAGTAGCTACCAAACCATGCTTATCCCAAAAAGTAAGTATCTTAGCCTTGTGTAGGGCAATTTTAGTAATCATATCCCGGTATCTTAACCCTTGACGAGAGACCAAGACAAATCCCCTGATTCCTTTGCACAGACTGTGGATTGGATGGTTAAAAGCCATAACTACGGTGATCCCAAAGAGTGCAATATGTTTATGGCCTTATGCAGTATTATATTTTCAATACCTTTTTTATAGTCTCCCGTTTGTCTATTTTTAACTAAATAAAGTTGTAGTGACACAAAGGTTCCAGACCCACAAACTCCGCCAAAGTTATTCTGTTTTAGTTATTTTTAAAAAATAAACATGTCCGTGACATCATTAACTTTTTCCCAGGAAATTTCAGAAATATGAACCAGACCACTGTCGAATATGTATCATGACTTATTCAAATAATTATTCTAATGGGACGGTTTATAATACGATATGTCTCGAGAACAGTTATCTGAAAAAATAGAAATAACCAGTCAAAAATTGGAACTTCGTAGGATAGTAGTGGTAAATTTTTTATATTTAATTTCTCACTCTTCAAATCTTTCAAGCCAAGATTTGACAAGGAAATTAGGATTACCACAGGTACATCTTTATAGGTTAATTCATGAGTTTTCAGATATTCTAGAACCCAAAAGTGTAAACATCAAAACCAAAAAAAATTTGACTAAAAAAATTGCCAACTATGCAAAAAGAATGTTATTAGAAATCAAAATTAACCAAAATGCCATTAAAGAAATAATAAATAAATATCAAAAAAATAGGCCAAAACCAGACCGCAATTTAGATCAATTCAATGCCACCATAGCCACAACGGTTAAAAGAGTTGCTAAATTAGCCAGAAACGGAGACTTAGCCGGTAAAGAAATTGCTTTTTTAGGAGACGATGATTTGGTTTCGATCGGGGCAGCTCTAACTCATCAATGTAAAAAAATAACCGTTTTTGAAATTGACGACCGATTAAGTAATCTAATAACACAAATATCTCAAGAAAATAACTTAAATATTGAAGTGGTTAAACAGGATCTTCGTCAGCTTATAGATAAAAGTTACTTTGGTAAATACGATCTTGTTTTTACCGATCCTCCTTATACCAAAGAGGGAATTAATTTATTTTTAAATCAAGCGATAAAATTAATCAAGAAAAACTTTTTAGGTCGAATTTATCTTTGCTATGGAAATAGTGATCGAGCCAGAGAGAGGGAAATTGAAATTCAAAAATTGATACTTGATCACAATTTAATTATTAAAACAAAACTCAATCAATTTAACAAATATTACGGAGCGGAAAGTATCGGCTCGCAAAGCTCGTTGTACATTTTAGACTGGACACCGAGTACCAAAACCGTTAATTTAAAACAAGAAAAAATATATACAAATGACTAATTTTCCATTTTTCCAACACTATGTTGTCAAATTAATTTTCACTAAAGAAGTGAGAATTAACGAAAAATTAACTGACCAAATTGCCAATTCATTGATTAAAAATCTGAAATTAAATGTGGTTAAAGAAGAAAAACATCAGTTTCCCAATAATGGTTTAACAAAATTTTGGATTCTATCTCAATCACATTTAATTATCCACTCTTGGCCAGAAAATAATGCCCTCCATATCGACTTAATGACCTGTAGCCTGACAGTCATTACTTCAAAAATTATTAAAGACTCTCTTTCTTTATTCCCAATAAATGACATCTCTGTGACAGAGCTGAAATATTAATCTGTTTTTTACTCGAGACACTACTTCTTTATCTAAAGGTACAGTAGGAATATCTGCTGGTCTGAGGAGCCTCACTCATGATTAATGAGTTAAATATTCTTAAACAAAAAAATTTCATCAAAGCTTAGTTTATCTCCCCACGGTTCTTTAATCCCATCTTGTAATTTCCCATATACCTTAAATCCCATATGCAAATATACAGCCTCAGCCTTTGTTCCCTTACGTACTGAAATAGTGGCAATCTCAATTCCTTGTTCTTTAGCCCAATTTAGACCATATGTTATCAACATTGAACTTATACCCCTTCCTTGGTAATTCTCATTAACCACCAAACCGGTGATTTCAATAATATGTTGTTTAATAGGAGAAATTAATCGCCTAAAATCACACTGACCGATTACCTTATTATCCGTTTCCGCCACAATTCTAAGTAGCTTATTTCTACCCATTTCCTCAATGTCAGTCGTCAGACTTTTTTTAATTTCTTTTTCTTCAGACTGGACAAATAGATATTTCTTTATTTCTTTATAGTCTTCTGGTTTTACCGGTCGGATTACTACCTCCATAATTTAGTAGCATTATACTATTTTTTGTTCAGACAAATCCCAATTGAATTAAGGTGGGGTTGGAATATACTATGGAACAATCCGTAATATATCATTGATATGAAAACCTGTATAATTTGTTTATAAATGTCAATTTCTCCTTTTTTCAGACCACTTTGGAAAATTAAATTTGGCGTAGATAATGCTATTTTTGGTGGTAATACCTTTGTGCTTTGAAAAGCTTTTTGTCATTCAGGAATGGATGAGTGGTGCAGATGGATACAGAATAAACAAATTGAATGACCTTAACAGTGAATTAGTAAATACAATATTGAAAAACCAGTTACCATTTAGGTTCTAGTCACTTTGAAACTGGAAAAACCTAACTGCTTTACCAAAATCTCTTTGCCATTGATGAGCAAATTTAGCCGGATTAGCAATATCCTCAAAACTGTCGATAAGAACTATTTTTTGATTTAAACCTTCTGTATGTAAAATGCCTCGACTGGTCACTATTCCACTATGAGGAATCTTCTTTCTGATCCTAATAAAAACTATGTCTCCAATTTTGAATTGGTTTTTATCGAACACTTTTATATTGGCTTTTTTTCCTAGTACGATTTGATCTAAACTGTTTTTAGGTAAAAGAACATTCTCAAGTTTGAAAATAATATTCTGGATCAATCCGGAACAATCGAAACCGAATTTAGGTGAACGTCCACCAAATATATACGGCATTCCCATATACGGTGAACATATATCTGTTAATTTCCTCTCCAGTGTCTCCTGATCTGGAAAGACGAACTGTAATCTAGTAGAATTTACTCTTGGAACCATCTGCCAGCGGTCTGAAAATTCACCATATTCTGGACTTTTATCGTTAAATGCCACAACACAATCCTTGTTTAATATTCGGATCCATCCCATAGACAAGTCCTCTAGCTGAACTAAGTACCACCCACTAATTTGCTTTAGGACACGGAATGTTTCGCCACTCAAAATATGCGTTGCGAGTTTCGGCTGCTCTTCTGGAGACCTATATGTGCTTTGATCTATAAGAGACTTACCCCAACCAATTTCTAGATGATCTTTTGGGTCTGATAAAGTTTTAATATTATCAGTTACAGTTATTTTTTTTCTTTTGATTATGCTCATAAATTTATTCTTTAATTTGACAGTACCCACCTCGCCGTTAAGAATAACCTCATTTTTATTTTGATAAGCAGTGATATCGAAAAGCACTAGACTCTGACCAAATTGTCTTGCCAACCGCCTCTTGAAGATACCAATCAAATTGTTTATTGTATCTATATTTTGTGCTTCATTGTATATCATTTTGAAGGTTTAGGATCGCAATATTGGATAACTTTCGTAGCAAACTCTTTTACTTTTCCTTCTTCAAGACCTTCGATTTCAAGCCTGTTGCCTAATTCGGCAACATTCCATTCATCAATAGTGATATCTAAATCATCAATATGGAAAAAATGACGAACTTTAGATTTAGAATCACGTAGTTCCATGCCAACTAAAGTTAAAAATTCAATGTATTTTTCAGGAGATTCCGAAATAGGAATAGAGACTTCTTTCCGCTGATTAACACCATCAGTAGTGACAAAACTTCCCTTAGCGGTTAATACTTTTTTATCACCATTTTTGTCAGATATCTCTTCAATACGGATATAAAATGATTCATCGCCGTGTTTTCCGAAATAAGTCATTTTGATATTTTGGGTTTTCTCTGTAACTAGTGTACGAAGGTAATTTAGTAGACCGTCTTTATTAACAATTTTGAAGTTCATTTCGACTTCATTCATAGATCTAATCCCTCGTTTTCATCAAACATTAACCCCGTTACCCTAGATAAGTTCTTAAACCTTTTTTCAGCAATGGCTTTCACTTCTGGAAAATAAAATTTAGAAAAGTTAGCCTCATATTTATTTTTACCTTCATCTCCCCCCCAAAATTCTTTTAGTCCTTCAATATTTTTCTTTTGGTAATTGGCATAAGTTATCGAACAGCATAAGTGCAGTACTCCATAATGATCTAAACGGTCGGCGTCTTTAATAATCTTTGATTCGATTCTAGTCGGCGTAGTCTTACTTTCCTGTTCTGAAATAATTAAACAAATTAAATCAATTAGCTCTTTGTCCTTAATATATTTTTCTAAATATTTGGGTACAATTTTTGCTCCCAAAGCATCGTGGCTAATTCCACCATAATTGCCATAGATTAGCTGACCATTTTTATCGACAGCTTCTATTTTTCCTATATCGTGGAATAAAGCGGCAACTGACAAAGCATCGACATTAAGATTTTCGCCATTGAATCTTGGGAATTCTGCTATTTTTTGACAATACTTCATTACTCTAACCCCATGATGATAGCGAAACCCATAACCGCCACCCAATTCCCAAACATTTTGAAAAAGTTGTTTATATTCTGCTTTTAGTTTTTCCAAAATTTCTTGATTCATTTTGTTAATCCATTCTTCCAATATATTCACCAGTATTTTTAAAACCAGATTTATAGTCTGAGAGTAACTTTTGGGAAAGTGGATGAGGGTATAAATTATCGGGTAGGTGATTGATGTCTAACCAAGTTAGCCAAACAGAATCATCCGGATGTTGGGAGTCCTTTAAACCTTCAAGTTCTTCGAACTTATTAATGTCGCCAAGAATAAATAATTCCAAACTTTGTTCATTGTCGCTGGGTAAAATAAAATCACGAATATACAAAATCTTTTTAAAATCGAAAACCACGTCGTCACCACATTCTTCTTTAGTTTCCCGAATACAGGTATCCAATATGGTTTCGCCAAGGTCTAAGTGACCGCCAAAATAATGATAGAAGTTTTGCTTTTGACGATACTGGACTAACAATTTTCCGTTTTTAATCACTATTAACCTTGCCCTAACGGTAATTTGATGATTTTCCATATGCTAAGATCATATCATGAAAATCTGTTTTGTCCGCCATGGTTCCACCGATTCTTTGGAAAAGAAAATCAGTCAATCGAACGACGAGCCTTTAAATCAAAGAGGTCTAGACCAAGCCAAGGAGTTAGGTAAAAGATTTGCCAATACAAAGTTGGATTTAATTATTTCCAGTCCTCATCTTCGGGCAGTTCAGACAGCTAAGGCAATTAATAACAATGTCCAAATTAGTGAATTATTTGCTGAGGTCAGAAAACCAAAAGAAGCAATTGGCCAGTCGAAAGAAAATGACAATATTAAAACAATATTTAAAAATATAGGAGAAATGTACACAGTTGATCCGAGCTGGCATTATTCGGATGAAGAAAATTTTGAAGATTTGAAAAAACGGGGAATGCAGGCTTTGGAATTTTTGGAATCACAAAGCAAAGAAAATATTTTAGTAGTGTCTCATGCAAACTTTATTGCTCTATTGGTGGGTTTAATGTTGTTTGGAGGAAGTTTCCCGGTTGAAACATCTCTTAGATTAAAAAATTTTTTAAGATTAAGTAACACCGGTATCTGTATTTTTACTTATAATGACGAGAGATGGAAACTTCAATGCTGGAACGACACTTCGCATTGTCTTGAATAATCAAGTTTTAGCAATCAAACTGTCAATATTGTCCAGTAATCGATTGTCGGAAGTTAAAATAAAAACATTTTCTTCTATTGATGGTTCTTCTATCTGACTTTTGAATTTGTTATAAGTTTCCGGAGAGCAGGAGTTTTGTCTTTTTGAAATTCTATTCAGAGCCGTTTTGTCGTCTACTTTAAGATAAATTAAAATTGTTTTGTCACATTTTACTTCATCATAAATTTGCTGCCGAAAAGAATGTTTTAGGTTAGTACCGTCGATCACGACGGATTTTCCCTGTAAAATTAGTTTGGTAGCCTCTTGGCGAAGATAATTGTATGCCTCAACATATTGATCTTTGAAAACTTTTTCTGTGCCAAATAACTGGATAGCGATATCTTCGCCCGACAAAACGGTAAAACTATACTTGTGCTTTAGATGTGTGGCAACGTATGATTTGCCTGAACTTGGTAATCCCATGAGGATAACTAATACAGGGACATTCATCTTAAAGAAGATGTAAATAATCTAACCCCAAAAACCCAACTTCAACGTCTGTCATCTGTCCACTACGTAATATTTTTTTGAATTCTTCGAGAGGAACTAATACCAACTCAGTAAACTCATCCTCGCCATTTTCAATTTCATTTACCTTTTTGCAGTTTGTCGACACAAAACAATATCTTTCCATTGTCGAATATGCGTCATCTAGACAAGTAGTTATTAATTTGACGTCACCTTCGTAGCCGGTTTCTTCTAAAAGTTCCCGTTTCATGGTGACTTCCGGCTCCTCATTTGGGTCGACAAACCCGCCGGGTAACTCCATTAAGACTTTCTTGGGCCCGGGACGATATTGTTTAGCAATGATTACTTGGTTATCCGATGTAAGCGCTAAGACACTAGCGGCCGGACCTTCTTTTTTAATATAAAAATCAGTTTCTTTGCCGTTTGGTAATTTAAAAATTACCTTTTCGATTTTTCGAGAATATTTTCTAAAAGCTTCTTCTCGGGAAAGTTCCTGCCAGTCTTGGGTTTTATTTGTCATAAAATTTTTTACAATATTAACTAGTTGTTCAAAATCCTCATAATCATGGGTATTATTGCCAGCATTTTTTATCAGCTGATAATCAGCCGGTTTATTTTCTTTTAGTGTCTTTTCGAGTTCTTCAAAACTATAAACCGGATCGAATTCGTTTTGAATAAACATGGTGGGAATAGATAGTGTTCTTAAACATTCATCAATTTTTTCAAAAGCCTTTTTGCCGGCACGATAGGGAAAACCGCAAATGATTAGCTTTTTCGGAGTTAAAGTTTTTTCAAAAATATTTTTCAAAGTTAACACCGATCCGATTGATTTGGCAAAGACAAAATAATCTTTTTTATCTTTAACAAATTCGACTAACTTTTCTGACTCTTTTTGGAAATTTATCCATTTGTTTCCGCTTTGCCAGTGATCGTAATAGAGAATGTCGCCAGTCGAGAAAGAATTAAAATTTGATTTTACTTTTTCAATCCAGATTTTATTATTGAAACTGTTACCGGCAAGATAAATGATGTGCATATTAAAATTCACTTTTTAATAATTTTTCAGTTAGTTCTCTGGTATAGAGTTTATGAATATTTTGATTTTCCCAGTTAATTGCTTGCCTGTATTGTTCTTGAATGTATGAAGTCAGTTCAAAATCTTTGGCGATTGCATCTACATCTGCGTTTTCTTTACCTTCAATTTCAAAAGTAAAATATTCATCGGTGTATTTTGATAATTTAATCTCAACTCCGTGATAATTAAATTCCCAGCTTTCCCAGTAATAAATCATGCCCGAGTTGTAGCCTAGCACTTCCAAGAAATCCAAAGCTGACAAAAACTGTCCTGTTTGCAATTTGACTTCAACTTCTTTTCTTTCTTTCTCATGAAAACTACCCATTTTTACCGACAACTTTTCCTTTTCATCACTT
>DHGB01000063.1 GCA_002402535.1 Candidatus Shapirobacteria bacterium UBA4809 | reverse complement strand
ATAGCATCTTTTTTGTTGGAAAGATCGGTTTGAATTTGGAGATTTTTGTCGTTTAACTTATCGTTTGATTGTTTGACCAGAGTGTCGATAGCTTTAGATAAATCAATTTCACTCGGTTTATTCATCCTTTGGAGATAAATAAAATAAAGGACGGCAATTAGGATTAAAGCGAGAAGGATATAAACAAGGGTCATAGATTATTTTACCTTAATCTAACCCCTCCGTCCCGACCTATGTCAGGACACCTCCCCTTGACAGGCGAGGCTAAAAAATAAATACTTATTTTGTGAAGAAGAAAATCGAAATTGAGGCTGTAAATCCAATTCATGGAAATATTAATTACACAATCGGTTTGATTCAAATGGCTAAGAAAAATAGACATAGTCCAACGGAAGCGAAAAATATCATTTAGCAAAAAATATTAAGAAATGAAAAATAGGATTTAAATTTAGTAGACAGAAGCCGATAAATAGATTTATTTTAGATTTTTACTGTTTAAAATTAAATTCGGTTATAGAAATTGATGGATGATCACACATTAAGGAGAAAGAAAACGATATATTGAGAGATAAATTTTTATCTCAAATTGGAATACAAACAATTAGATTCACCAATCAAGAAATATTATTTGACCTTAACAAGGTAAGACAAAAAATATTAGAAAGTTGTTCTCGCCTCGCCTGTCAAGGGGAAATGGCCGTAGGCTGGAGGGGTTAAAATTGTTTGTGCTATGATTTATATATGATTTTAGGAGTTGATGAGTTGTTGAAATTAGTTAAAGAAAAAAATTTAGTTGAGGGGTTATCAGAAAGAGAATTAACCAATCCAGAGGGATGTGGCCTCGACCTAAGACTGGGAAAAGTTTGGGAAATAAGCGGGGAAACATTTTTAGGGGTGACTGACCGAAAATCAGTAGAAGCTAAATTATTAATGGAATATGACGAAACAGAAAGCCGAATTTTTGAATTAAAATCGGGACAACAAGTATTGGTAACGATTATAGAAAAAATTAATTTACCAGAAAATTTAACAGCAAATTTTTGGTTAAGAAGCACTTTATATCGGGGTGGAGTAATTCTTTCGGGTGGAAATGTAGCCCCAGGATATAGTGGAGAAATAAGCTTCACTTTATTTAACAGTGGTAATTGCCCGGTAAAAATTGAAATTGGTGCAAGGATAATTCATATGATGTTTTATGAAATCATGGGAAAAACGAATTTGTATCGAGGTCAATGGCAGGGCGGTAGGGTTGTAACAGAGAAAATAGAAAAACAGGTTTAGTGAAAATATTTATCAAATAAAATATGGAGGTGGTCGGAGTCGTCGCATTTGGGATTAGGGGTAAAGTCAAGGTTAACAATTTTGTCAAAAACTTCAGTAATTTGAGATTTTAGTTTATTAACATTATCACTTGTTAGTAGATAGTTTTTGCGGACAAACTGATCTTTACTATTTTTTTCGATAAAATCAATGGTGCCAGAAAAAACTTCGTAGGGAAAGCCTTTGGCCTCCGAGCAGAGTAATTTATAAAAGACAAGTTGGCGAAAATAATCTCCCTCTGGGCTAAGCTGCTGAGATTTTGAATCAGGTTTACCGGTTTTATAATCAACGACATTAACCTGATTTCCGGACAAAAATTCGATTTTATCAATTTTTCCAGTTAAGGGAATATTACCAAGACGAACATTTTTGAATTTAAAATCATGCTCAGTTAGACAGTTGCCATTGAAAGACTCTTTATAGTGCTGATAATAAGCAGTTAATATTTCCCGACCATGAATTTCTAGTTGTTCGAAATCAGTCGGTGATAAATTTTCCTGCTTTAAATTTTGATTAAAAATAGAGAGAAATTTTTCCTGATTTATGAGAAAATTTTCTTTTTTGTAAACCTGAGTTAAATAAGCGAGGGCGCCATGAACGGCAGTACCAAAGGACATGGCTTTGGCTTTGGGATAGGGTAAATGTAAAATTGTTTTAAAGAAAAAACAGAGGGGACATTTAAGATAAGAATTGAGATGGGTAATGTTGAATCGGTAACTTGTCGATAAATAGTTTTTCAAATAAGAAGATAAAACAGTTGATTTAATTTTGGGGAGAGAAGGATGATACAAAGTAAGCAAGGTGTTTTTTTCTATGGCTGGGTCTGAGGACTTTTTTTCAATAAATTTTTGGTTAATTTCAGAGATAAAACGGGAGGCGAGTTGTTCCTTCCTGGAGTCGTTAAAACGAGAATAAGAGAGATAAATTTGTTTTTTAGCTCGGGTAAGAGCAACATAAAAAAGACGACGATCTTCCTCTAAAATATCAGCTTCAATATCATAAAGGAGAACTCCAAGAGGTAATTTAATAAGAGAACGTGAGGACGATTTATCCCATTTTTCAGATAAAACTTTGATGATAAAAACATGATTAAACTCCAAACCCTTGGCTTTATGAACAGTCATTAAATGAATTGAATTTTCAAAATCTGACTGAAGAGGTGGGGAATTTAAAGCCAAATTATTTTCACTGAGTAAAGACAACTTATTGACCCAATCAAAGAGAGAGATTTTTTGAACCGATAAACTTTGTTTTAAATGGGAATAAAGAGTATTTAATTGTTTTAAAAGAGAGATATTTTGGGTTTTTAAAAGGTAATTTAGATAATTAAAGCGTCGGATAATAAGATTAAATAATTCATCGGGAACAAGATTATTGGCATCTTTTTGAGTCTTGACTAAAGCATCGGTAAAACGATTAATTCGCTTTATAAATTTTAGAGAAAATTTATTTTCTTTTAAAAGCTGTTTGTCAAAAATTACCTCAGATAAAATTAATTTTTCTTTAGTAATTAAAATGAATAATCGATAAAGATCGCTTGAAGGCAAGCGGAGAAAATTAAATGATAAAAGATGGGCCAGAAGAGTATTGTCTGAAGGACTGGCTAAGTATCTAAGTAGAGTTAAGAGCTGCTCTATTTCCAAAGTTTCCAAAATATTTACGCCATCAGAACGGAGATATAATACTTCGTTTTGAGAAAGAAAGGAGAGAAGATCATTAATATCGGCGTTGTTACGGTAAAGAATGGCAATCTCATTGGCTTTTTCCCCAGACTCAAGTAAAGTTTTTATTTTTTTAACTACCCAATAATTTTCCTCCTCATTGCTGTCCCCGACAAAAAGATTGATCGGATCCGGATCATAATCTTTAGTGGCAATTAAGGACTTATCAATGTTGCCAATATATTGACTAATTCGAATTTGATTATGATTAATAAGCTCCGTTGAAGAGTCTAAAATTAATTGATGACTCCGATAGTTATTTTTTAAAACAATTACTTTAAGGATCTTTTTATATTTTTGATAAAAAGAATAAAGATTTTCGACATTGGCTCCCTGAAAACGATAAATCGATTGATCATCATCTCCGACCACAAAAATATTGGGGTTATTCTGATTTTTAACCAGAAGATTAAGAATTTCCATTTGGGAGGAATTGGTATCTTGAAATTCATCAACAAGTAGATACTGATAATTTTCCTGATAAGTTAATAAAAGTTCAGGATGGGTTTGAAGAGCCACAATGACCCACAGAATCATGTCTTCGTAATCGTAGAGACCGCGCCTTGTCAATTCTTCTTGATAATATTTATAAATTACCAAAAGATCTCTGATTTTTATTAAAGAATCTGAACTTTTATCAATGAAATCTCTGGTTTTTTGTTTAATTTCGGAGAGAGTAAGGGTCTCTGATTCATAAAGCTGAAGAAAGTAATTAATTCGAACCTGATAAAGGGGTAATGGATGGAGCTGGGAGCTGAGAGTTTTTATGAGAGAAATTATGGTCTTGGCGCTTTTGGGGGAGGCACGAAGCTCTTTAAGTTTTTCAGACAAGGGAGAGGCTAAGAGGACAAAATTGGCGGCGTCTTTTATCAGCTCCTCAAAACGGAGGGGAGAAATGTTTTCTTTTTTTAAAGAAGAAATTGAGGAAATTATTTCTTTCTGATAAAAATAAGGATAATTTAAATTGAAAAATGGTGAACTCTGAGGCAACTTATCGATTAAACTACGAATTACTTCAATTTTGGTAATATCATCAATGGCTTTGGACTCAAGAGCAGATTTAAGAAAATACTGAGGGTAATCTTTGATGATAGAGTTACAAAAAGCGTGAAAAGTGGCGATACGAACACCGTAGGCATCAGCCCCGATCAGCTCCAAGAGACGCTGACGCATATTTAGAGCGGCGTTTTCAGTAAAGGTCAAACATAAAATATTACTGGGATTGACTTGGGTTTCCTCTCTAATTTTACCTATTCTTAGAGCNNGACAGCTTCTTTTTGTTCAGAATTGAGTTTTTGATATTCGCTTTTATAACTACTCACCAGAAAATTTAAAATATTTAATTTACCAAATTTATTTTAATAATTTTTCCAAAATTTCTTTGCCTGTTTGAGGGTTGGCACTACCTTTAGAAACTTTCATTAATTGGCCAACTAAAAAGCCGATGGCCAGGGGATTTTGGTGATAATCTTCGACAGCTTTGGGATTGGCCTCAATCACCTCTTTAGCAAACTGCTCTAAGGTATTAGTGTCGGAAACTTGAAAAAGGTTTTTTTCTTTGGCAATCTCCAAGGGATCAAGACCGGTTTGATAGGAATCCAAAATTAACTGCTTGATGACAGTAGAAGAGAAATCTAATTTATGGTCAAATAATTTTTTAAAATAGTCTGGATTAATTTTATTAATATCAATTTTAATGGTTTTTAACGGACCGGTTAATAAATTGGCAGAAAATTTGGCAAATTCGCGAGAAGACTCTATAGAAATTATTTTGTCGAAAATTTCGGCGGATTCCTTAGTATCAGCGAGAATAAAGGCATCGTAATCAGAAAGTCCGAGCAACTTGTACTGAGCAATCTTTTCATCGGGTAAAACGGGAAAGCTTTGACGAATTTCTTCTATTTGCTCTTTATTGAAAATAATAGGTGGAATATCCGGCTCGGGAAAATAACGATAGTCGGCACTCCCCTCTTTTTCCCGCTGTAAAAAGGTTTGATTTTTATCGGCGTCCCAGCCTCTGGTAGTTTTATTCGAAGAATTTTTGGTAATACCATCAGATTGATAAGCATCTATTTGACGTTTAATTTCGTAGTTTATGGCGTTCATAACGCCGGTAAGTGAAGCGACATTTTTAATTTCCACCAAAGGTGTATAAAATTTGTCATCGAGACAAACATTAACCGTCGGTTCACAACGCATAGAGCCTTTTTCAATATCTGCGTCAGAAATCCCGATGTAGCGGATAATTTGTTGTAGTTTATTCAAATACTTTTTGGCCTGCTCCGCCGACTGAATATCTGGCTCGGAAACAATTTCGACCAGAGGAACACCAGAGCGATTAAAATCTAGCAGAGTCGAGCCGTCAATATGAATGGATTTACCCGTATCTTCTTCCATATGGGCCCGGTTGATTCTAATTTTGTGACCCTCAATATTTAAATAGCCGTTAATCGCAAAAGGTTTTTGAAGTTGAGTAATTTGATAGCCTTTGGCCAGGTCCGGATAAAAATAATTTTTACGTTCAAAAAAAGACTGCTCATTGATAGAGCAATTTAAAGCTAGACCTAATTTAAGACACCACTCACAGGCCCTTTTGTTGGGAACAGGTAGAGCTCCGGGGAGACCAAGACAGACAGGACAAGTGTGGGTGTTGGGCTTGACATGAAAATGATCGGCACGACAGCTACAAAACATTTTGGATTTGGTTTTTAATTCAACATGGACTTCAAGTCCGATAATGGGAGTGATTTTCATAATTTTGGTCTCTTTGTATGATAATCAGTATTGTCTTCGAAAATTTTGGCAATTTGATAGACAAGATCTTCGCGTTTTTGAGGAGCTATAATTTGAAAACCGATGGGTAAAGCAGTTTTGTCAAAACCGCAAGGAATTGAAATACCAGGTAAACCGGCAATACTTGAAGGTTCCACCAGCATGTCTTGAAGTTCACCAAACATGGCCTGACCTTTGGCAGCACCAAGTTTTAGAGCGGTAGTAGGAGAAACTGGACCGATAATCGCATTAACTTTTTGAAATTGTTTATCGAAATCCTGACAAATTAGAGTCCGAACTTTTTGAGCTTTTAAATAATAGGCGTCGTAATAACCAGCAGACAAAGAATAGGTGCCAAGCATTATCCGACGTTTGGCTTCGGTCCCAAAATAAGAACGGTCGTGACCATAACGAATCCCGTCAAAACGAGCTAAATTACTGGAAACCTCAGAGCGCTGGAGAATAGTATAAACGGCAATCGAGTATTTGGGATCTAAAACATCTGGTAATTCCAAAATTTGCGCCCCAAGTTTTTTTAAAGTTTCAGCTGCTTCTAAAATTGATTTTTTTACTTCGGGTTGGATTTGAGAGGGAAAATAAGAGAGGGGTAAACCAATTTTGAGTCCATTTAAGTTTTGTCTAATTTCAGGTTTTTTCCAGGAATCTTCCTCAATAGAAGTAGCATCATAGG
>DHGB01000047.1:5535-14660 GCA_002402535.1 Candidatus Shapirobacteria bacterium UBA4809 | reverse complement strand
CCACTTTTTATTTCAAAATGCAAATGAGTTCCTGTCGATCTGCCCGTGCTTCCCATCGTTCCCAATTTTTGCCCCTGAGACACCTTGTCTCCCGCCTTTACTACAATTGAATTATTTAAAAGATGAGCATAAAGAGTTTGGAATCCGTTACCATGATCTACAACCACATAATATCCATAGCCGCCCCCATTCCAGCCAGCCTGCACTACCGATCCTGTCGCCGCCGCTACCACTGGCGGATTACTGGCATTAGCAATATCCACCGCCGGATGATACCAAGAATATCTTTGAGTAATTACTCCTGATGTTGGCCACATAAAATTACCCTCTCCCACCACTCCGGGAATTGGCGCCACTGTCCTAGCTATATATTTTGTCCCGGTAATTATTTCTTTTGGTTTAATTCCCTCCGGTACAATCAGCTCTTGTCCGGCGACCAGGGCAAAGGTTTCATCATTACTAAAAGAATTAAAAGGGTAATCAATAATATTTTGGGCATCAACTCCATAATATTTTGCAATACTATAAATTGTTTCTCCCCGTTTTACCGTATGCCTTACCCCAGTTACCGGCAAAATTTTTATAATCTGGTTCGGTTTAATTGCTTCGACCGACTTCAAATTATTTTCCCACAGAATCGTATCAATACTAACTCCATATTTTTGGGCAATACTAGAAATTGTATCTCCCTCAACCACTCGATACTCCACCAGCTCCCCTTTGGGCAAATTAGAAATCAAGGTTTCTACTCCTCCCTCTTCATTATCCGCCGCCATAATCAGGTAGCCACTTCCTCTATTTTCACTATTATCTCTATTTCTGATTAAATCTTCGAGATTGCCCGAAAAAATAATTCCTCCAAAAGACAAAACAGCCAGACTGATACTGACAAAACTTTGGGAAAAACGCCCTCTTTGTTTATACATTAGCTTGGCGGTACCATCTTTAATCTTGACCACCCAGCCAAGAAATAAATTACCTATCTCCGTCCAAAAGCGTCCTTGCAGTTCCAAAAATTGTTTTATCAGTTGAATTTCTTCTTTCATTGGCTTATCTCTTCCCTACTTTCTTCAAAAAATCTTCATTGGTTTCAGTTTTATTCATCTGGTCAATAATCAGTTCCGTCATTTGATCCTTTTCCTCAAGATTATCAAACATTCTTCTCATCGCCATGACTCTCGACAAGGTTTCTACCGGTAGCAGCAATTCTTCCTTTCTTGTTCCTGATTTCAAAATATCAAAAGCCGGAAATATCCTTCTTTCGGCTAGTTTTCTCTCGAGGCGCAGTTCCATATTTCCTGTTCCCTTAAACTCTTCAAAAATTAGTTCATCCATTTTTGAACCAGTATCAACCAGGGCCGTCCCAATAATCGTCAGCGAACCCCCATTTTCAATTTTTCTGGCCGCGCCAAAGAATTTTTTCGACGGATACAAGGCCGCTGGATCAAACCCCCCCGACAGAGTCCTACCTGAGGTGGGAATGGCTAGATTATATGCCCGGGCTAGTCTGGTAATCGAATCAAAAACCATAAAGACATCTTTGCCCATTTCTACCAGTCTTTTGGCTCTTTCGATAGCGATTTCCGCTGCTCTGGTTTGTTCTTCAGGTTTTTGGTCAAAATGCGAGGCAATCACTTCTCCTTTGACAAACCTTTGCATGTCAGTTACTTCTTCCGGCCTCTCTCCAACCAGCACCGCCATCAAGTGGACGTCTGGGTGGTTAGCTGCTACTCCCGCCGCAATTTCTTTTAACAGGGTCGTTTTCCCTGCTTTTGGCGGCGATACAATCATCCCCCTTTGACCAAAACCAATCGGACAAAAAATATCTATAATTCTCGTTGAAAACATTTTTGGGTCAAACTCAAGTTTTACCTGCTTTACCGGATAAATAGGAACAAGATCTTTAAATTCGGCTCTGTTTTGAGCCGCTAAAAGGTCCAGCCCATTGATTTTATCGATTCGGACCAGACTCCAGTATTTTTCATTTTGTTTCGGCGCCTTGGCTACCCCGGTAATTAAATCGCCCACTCGGAGGCTATAACGTCTGATTTGCATCGAGCCGATCACTGCATCTTTATGTCCGGGATTAAATTTTGGTCTGACAAAGCCCTGACCATCGGGCATTATCTCGAGAATTCCCGAAATTATTTCGAGTCTCATTGGATTATTTTCTACTTCTATTTTTTTATTCACCAGGCTGTTGTCGATCTTTGGCGACATAATCGCCTGGTCTCTTTTGGGATTAACAATCACCACACGATTGTTTGTCTCTGTTTTAACTTCGGCAGATTTTATCTCACCAGAGCTGTTTGCGTCGGCGGGCACCGCCACGACCTCTTGGGTTTTTACTGATTTTCTAGGCATTATTGGGAAAAATATATAAACATCAACACACTTCTACACTGGGAATGCTTTATTGTATAAAATTCTCACCTTACTGTCAAATTAATATCACTATTGAAAGCGGCGGACCTGCCCCCTCCACCGCTCTCAATACTAATATCAATTCAAATCTGCCAATTTGACAATTGGGCTCTTTTCCTTTATTTTAGAAATTGAAGAAACAACAATATTCGTGTTCCACCTGCTTTGAGAATATCGATAAAGTTGTTTCTTTTTTCTTTTCTTTAGGTGAAATTTGAACCGCTAGGGCCAAATTTTACCTAAAGACAAGACACCGATTTATCGGTGTATTTCCATATTCTCAAATTTTTAATTTTACAGTACCAACTTCCCTCCGAGTCGTGCCATCGCCTTGATCTGATTCTCCGCCCACTTATCTTTCTTTGATAACTTCTTCCACCACTTCCTAGACATTGACAGATGTTATCACCATCTTTTTTTCTTGTCTATACCCTATAAGAAATTACTTCACGAAAAACGCCTATCTTATAGTTATCTTTATTAATACTTTTAGCTTCATTTTCAGCCCAACTCCCCCCTTATCAACACTATGTGGAAAACTTAATTAATCTTCAATTATCAAACTACAATTACTCTTTAGATTGAAGATTGTAGATTGAAGATTGAAGATTGTAGATTAGACTTTCTTCAATTCTCCAATGTTCTCTATCTTCATCATTTCCATACCAAGACTCTTTATCTCCCTTTCTCTTCTCTCTGCCATTCTTACCTTTCTCACCTTTCCGAGCAGCGACACCTCGCCAATTAGTACGGGCGACCCTTTATGGTCGCCCTCTCCCATTATTATTTTATCTTTATAACTCGAATATATCGCTCCAATTACCGCCAAATCTACTCCAGGATCAGAAATCTTTATTCCTCCCGACACCGCCACAAACACATCTTCCTTATAAAGTGGTATCGAAAGCACTTTTTGCGCCACTGCTACCAGCAGCTGTCCCCGGTTATAATCAATCCCCGAAAATATCCTTTTTGGTATCTGGGAAAAAGATTCTGTAACCAGGGCTTGTATTTCGACGAGTAGTGGCCGACTCCCCTCCATCACCACACTTATAGTTGACCCGATTTGAGGCATTTTACTATCAATTAGACTCACCTCTTCTGAAGATATTTCTCGAAGACCTTTTTCCTCCATTTTAAACACCCCCACTTCATCCGTCGGCCCAAAGCGATTTTTATTTACTCGGAGAATTCTCAGCTCTCCGTCTTTCTCTCCCTCAAAATACAACACCGTATCAACCATATGCTCCAGCATTTTTGGTCCAGCAATATCTCCCTCTTTAGTCACGTGTCCCACAATAAAAATCGCTACCCCACTTTTCTTCGCCATTTCTACTAGCCGAAAAGTTGATTCTCTTATTTGGGCCAGAGATCCAGGTGTTCCAGAGCTTTCAGCGCAGGACACCATCTGGATACTATCAACCACCACTATTTTGAACACATTATTTGTTCTTTCAATTATCTCTTCAATTTCCTCGACTACATTTGTTTCTAAAATATCAAATTTATTCTTATCCAAACCTAAACGCTCCACCCTTAGGGCTATTTGTTCTGCCGTCTCCTCTGCTGCTACATAAAGTCCTCCTATTTTACCAATCAATTGGGTTAGTAAAGTACTTTTACCAATCCCGGGTTCACCCGCAAAAAGGATCACCTGTCCCCGCACAATTCCTTTACCCAATACTCTATCAAATTCCTTAATTTCCGTTGAAAATATATTCTGGTATCTCCCCTCCTTGTCAAAGGAGGGGTTGGGGGTAGATTGGATTTTTCCTAAATTTTTTATTTCCGTCTCTTGCCCTCTTCTTTTTTTAGAATTTAGATTTTTAGATTTTAGACTTTTTATTTCTTTTAAGCTATTCCACTCATGACAGGCGCTACACTGCCCGCTCCATTTTGAAAATTCATTCCCGCAATTCGCACAAACAAAAATACTCTCAGAAACCTTTTTCATAAGCTAATTTTACCAGCCTTTATTCCTTTTCTTCGTTTTAAACGCCTCTCATGAGACCATTATCTTTTTTACCTATCTAATGGTTTTATTTCAACCACTGTTGGAATTTGTTGTCGATAAATCTCTTTTTGCATCCTAGGACATCGATTTATCCTTCCCCGCCTTATCTCCCTAAATTCATCCGAATTGATAAATTCCCCTCCTCCTCGCACCACCGCTGTCCCCACCGCCAGTAAAATAAAAAGTGGAATTATCACCGCCAAAATCACCGGCAAAACTATCAAAAACTTAACCCACTTACTCCATCTCATCCACACGAACATCATCACTACTCCCACCGGATAAACGGTTACCAGTAAAAACACCGTAATCAAAGTTTTAACATCATATCTCAAATAAGTGCTTTCTTCTTTGACTTCAATTTCTTTTTTGGGAACTATTTTCTTCTTTTCCATATTACTATTATATCAAACTCCCTAGCTCGTCTCTCTCTAAAACGCTTTTAGCTATGATCATTGATGCATTTATAACAAAAATTTAAAACTAAAAAATTAAATATAAAAAATAACAAATAATTTGCAATTTCTAATGTCCTATAGTATAGGACACGACAATTAGAACCGCATTGAACTCAGCGTTCAATTGTGTTTTTAATTTAAATCAGCTCTTGATTGTTCTTTAACAAATAGGATGGTAAACCGTTCTCCTTAATCCTGGTTTCAAGGCTTAAACTTGCAGGTAATTTTTTACCTTCAGTTTTGAGCCTTGATTATCAAGGAAAAAATTTTTTGGAATAGGAGAAAAAATGAAAAAAAAATTAGAAATTCTTGTTGTAATTGGTCTACTATTTATAGTAACCATGGGTGTTTTCGCCCCTAAACAGAATGTTGAGGCCACAGGCAGACCCGAAGAAGAATGTCCTCCACAGGGAAGTAATTCCAACATTACCTGTGTATGGACTCAGCACCGGGTCACGGGCAAATGCAAATGGATTCCAAGCCACAGCCTTCATTGGCCATGGGAAAAAGTACCTGAAGGGACTTGTCCTACTCTGCCGCAACCAACCGCTACCCCTGTCCAGCTCACCCCAGTCACCCCGCAGCCCACCAACCAGCCCATTCAGCCCACCGACAAGCCAGACCCCACCGCCCAGCTCACCTGCCCAAGAATTCTCGTCAAGGGGATCGTCAATCATGTGGTTGTTTTTTCAACAATCTATCAGTTGACCTCCCCCGCAGGCACCGTTTTGACATTCGGAGATCTTCGGGTCGACGAACTAGTGTTTCTTTCTTCTGAAGAAATTTTTCTTGAAGAAACCAATACACCAGTGACTACTTTCACCTGGGTTCCTGACAGTTTCAACGAACTTCGCTTTCGCGAAACCACAAACGAGCCCACCTGCAAAATCCGCTTTCTGTTTACCCCATAACCCCCACGCCGTCCCTTGGACATCTTTTTCGCCCAAGGGACGGCCAAAACCATCCTAATAACTTGCATCTGATAAAGAGCCAAAAGAAATCATCCTATCGGATGAACCTCTCTTTTGATCTTTGCAAGTAACACCACAAAATTAATTTTATTTATTCACTAAAAACCCGCCTCATTCAAAGCGGGTTTTATTTTAAATTTTAGGCTTTTTCTATTTATATATCACCTTACTCTTATCAGTATTGACAAGCCCTAGGGATATTTTTCTCTTAGCTACATCAATCGACTCGATATAAACCTGAACCTTTTCTCCATCTTTGAGAACCACTCCAGCTAGTTTAGAAATATGAATCAGACCTTCAATTCCAGCCTCGAGTCTGACGAGAGCCCCAAAATTGGCAATTTTCACAATTTCCCCATCAAACTCTTTATCCTTAGGATATTTCTCCTCAATTTTTGTCCAAGGATCTTCCTGAAGTCTTTTCAAAGAAAATTGCAGTCTGCCCTCAGATTTGTTAACCAGTTTAACTTTTATTTTATCTTTAGGCTTAAACATGCCCGTGACATCGTTAACTTTTTCCCAGGAAATTTCGGAAATATGAACTAGACCCTCTAGCTTCATCGCCTTTCCTTCATGACTATCATCAACTTTGACAAAAATCCCAAAAGGTTCGACCCTGACTACTTCCGCTTCAAAAACATCGTCGAGTTTTAAATTCTCAATCGCCACCGACTCTTCACCGACCTTATTCGGTTCAGACACCAGTCTCTCAGAAAATACCAGTCTATTTTTAGACTGATCCACTTCCAGAACCTTGGCTTTAATTTTTTTACCGAGCAGTTTCTCAGGATCAACGTCATATTTACTCCCAATTTGGGATCCGGGGATAAAACCAAAAAAACCAAAGGGGGCAATCACCACAATTCCACCTCGATTTAGTTCTTTACCAAAAACTGTCACTTCGCCTCCACTTTTTTCTTTTTCGGTAAAATAGTTCCAGCCGTAACCTGAAGCCGCGCCCCTAATCGAGACTAAAATCTGACCCCTATCGTTTTCCGGTTGCTTTACCTGGACCTCAATTTCATCACCGACTTTCAGATCAGCTACATAATCTTTGACTGATTCAAATTCTTTACCCATTACCACCGCATCAGTTTTTCCACCAATATCAATAAAAATTGATTTATTTTTTATCGCGGTAATTTTTCCTTTTACCTCCTGTCCCTTCTTTAAACCGGCAACCGCCACTCCTTCTAGTTTTAGCAATTCTTCCATGCTCATGGGGTCTGTTATTTTCTTTTTAGAAACTTTCTTTTCCTTTTTCATTTTGTTAAAAAAAATCCCCGATTTACCGGGGATAAACGGGATTGTCTACCCTAAATAAATTAATAATATTTCTTCAGTCTTTTTTTTAGAATTTAGACTTTAGACTTTTTCTATTTTTAAATATTGCAATCTATTGAATTTAATTTACTTTCTCAGTCCCGGCCGCGACCTATCTTCAAGATCCCTTGCGGGAAGACTATTGTCAGCGCTGAGGCGTTTCACTTCTCTGTTCGGAATGGTAAAAGGTGGAGCCACCTCGCTCCAGCGACCGAGACTCAAAAAGTAAGTTTTATTTATTTTAAATCTTTTAATAGTTTTTTTAGAATTTAGTCTTTAGACTTTTTCTATTTTTCTATTTTCTTGGCCTCTAAATTGAGTTGCCTATTCAGCTTCTAATCCCGAAGTACATCGAGACTAAAAGCTGTTGATATTAAAGAATTTCTTCGATCTTTCCACTGCTTAGCTTAAATCCTTACGGATCTTCCACACGCAGAGTATTAACCGGTAGTCTCCCGGCGATCTCTCATCCCTTACGGGACTACGTTTCCTTATCTCGGGGTCAGTTTCCTGCTTGAGATGCTTTCAGCAGTTATCTAATAAGAACGTAGCTACCCAGCAATGCGCCTGACGGCACAACTGGCACACCAGCGGTTCCCTCGCCTAGGTCCTCTCGTACTGTAGACGAATTCCCTCAAGAAACGAACGATTACATCGGATAGAGACCGAGCTGTCTCGCGACGCTCTGAACCCATCTAACGCAGCGCTTTAATGGGCGAACAGACCAACCCTTGGCCCCTTCTTCAGGGCCAGGATGCGCCAAGACGACATCGAGGTGCCGAACCGCATCGTCAATATGAACTATCGGATGCGACCAGCCTGTTATCCCCAGAGTAGCTTTTATCCAGTAAGCCCGTGCCTATACCAAATAGGTCACGAGGATCACTAAAACCGTCTTTCGACCCTGCTCCGATCGTCTAGCATCGGAGTAGCTCTAGTAAACTAGTGCTATTCGACTTGTAAGTCTCACAGTCAAGCCAACTTTTGCTTTTGTACTTAAGATCCGATTTCCTACCGGATCAAGTTGACCTTTGTATACCCGCGTTACTTTTTTGCAGGTGCCTGCCCCAGGCAAACTAGCAACCATACACTGTTCCCTTCCGCGATTCAGCGGAATAGGTTAGATTCAAAAATAAACAAGGGAGGTGTTCCATTGGCGGCCCTAGGGCCTCCCTCCTACGCTCGACAATATTTAGATTCTTATCAATGTAAAGATCCAGTAAAGCTTCATGGGGTCTTTTTGTCCTGATGTAATTAAACGGCATCTTCACCGCTCTTTCAATTTCACTGAATAGATGATTAAGACAGTTGCACAGTCGTTGAACCTTTCATACGTGTCGTAACTTACACGACAAAGGACTTCGCTACCTTAGAACAGTTAGAGTTACTGCTGACGTTCACCAGGGCTTATAAAACAGGCAGATCCTTGCGGAAAAACCCATCTTCTTAACCTTCTGGCACCGGTCAGGTTTCAGCCCCTATACTTCCCCTTACGGGTTTGCAGAGACCTGTGTTTGTGGTAAACAGTCGCCATGCATTCTTTTGTTGTAGCCCGCTTGTTAGGGCGGGCAGGGCATCTTGTAAAACTTACGCCCAGTTAATTTGCCAAGTTCCTTAATCATCTGTCTTTCAATCTCCTAAGTCTTCTCGACTCATCCACCAGTGTCGGTTTTGGTACGAATTCAGTAAATTCTCATTGCGACGCTTTTCTTGGATAAATGGATTCAATTCAATTGTCCACCTTACGGCGGACTCTTATTCGTGCTTCACTTTATAACGAAAAGGCGGATTTGCCAACCCCTTCTAGCTAGACACTTAAAAGCAGCATTTCACTTCTGCTCTAAATCTTCCACTCACCGTCACGCCCCAACTGATAACGAATTTACCAAAGTACCGGAATATTAACCGGTTATCCATCGCCTACGCCTTTCGGCC
>DHGB01000047.1:0-5505 GCA_002402535.1 Candidatus Shapirobacteria bacterium UBA4809 | reverse complement strand
TTCGTTACTCATGCCCGGATTCTCACTTCTTGGCGCTCCAGCAAACCTTTCGGTCAACCTTCGCCGCACCAAGAACGCTCTCCTACCATTCGTGCCGATAAATCGGCACAAATCTCCAGCTTCGGTACTATGTTTTAGCCTCCTTACATTTTCGGCGCAGGTTGCCGACCCCCCTTACGGGGAGTCGAACAGTGAGCTATTACGCTTTCNNTGGCTGCTTCTGAGCCAACCTCCTGTCTGTCTTAGGCAACCCACTGCCTTTCCCACTTAACATAGATTTAGAGACCTTAACTGAGAGTCTGGGGTCTTCCCCTTTTGCCCAATCCAGCTTAGCCCGGATGGACTGACTGCCTAGCTTAGCCTGACGGTATTCGGAGTTTGGTTAAATGCCTGTGCTTGCGCACAAAACACTCATCCAGTAGCTCTACCCCCACCAGGAAACACTAGACGCTATACCTATATATATTTCGGAGAGAGCCAGCTATTCCCACTTTCGATTGGCATATTACCTCTAACCTCAGATCATCGGACAGATTTGCAGCTCTGATCCGTACGGGCCTCCCGCCGACTTCCATCGACGTTCACCCTGTCCAAGGTTAGCTCAAGTGGCTTCGGGTCGTCTCCAGTCATCTATTCGCGCTATTCGCACTCGCTTTCGCTACGCCTTCCTCCGATTCATCGGAGTTAGACTTGATAACTAGAAACACTCCCGGGCTCATTCTTCAATAGGCACGACATCANNTTTTCACCTTTCCCTCACGGTACTAGTTCACTATCGGTCTGCTAAAGTATTTAGCCTTGGAGCTTGGTCGCCCCAGATTCCCGCGACATTTCACGTGGATCGCGGTACTTAGGTATTCAGTCAGTTTTTACTCAAATTTCAAATACGGGGCTTTCACCCTCTTTGGCAGTTCATTCCTTAACTTTCTTCTGTTTTTTCAAAACTTTATACTAAACCCTGCAACCCCATCCTCCGCACTCTACTTCGTAGGTGCTATGGATTGGCTACGCCCACTTAATTGCGGGCATGCCGTTCCGAAGCATTTTGCGAAGCACAATGCGAAGGACGGTTTAGGCTCTTCCGTGTTCGCTCACCGCTACTAACGGAATCTCTTTCGATTTCTTTTCCTCCGGGTACTAGGATGTTTCGCTTCCCCGGGTCTCCCGGCTAATTTCTTACGAAACTAGCCTCCGACTACTTTCATAGTCAGGGATTTCTCCATTCGGAATTCGTCGGATCATCATTTGTTGACAACTCCCCGACGCGTATCGCCGTCTTCTACGTCCTTCTTCGGCTTTAGCCACCTAGGCATCCACCATTTGCTTTAATAAAATTCTTTAATATCCTAAGCAACTCAGTTTAGTTGCCAAGATAAATTTAAAATATCAATTCAATAGATTGTTAAAGTACTATTCTTAGTCAAGAGAAACAATCAATTCAGATTCTTTCCCTAATTCTAAAAATTTTTAATAGTTGGTGGATTTATCCACCGTANNTGGCGAAGGTGGACCCAGGGAGATTCGAACTCCCGATCTCTTCATTGCAAATGAAGCGCTGTAACCAACTGAGCTATGGGCCCCTTTGGCTCGCCATAGCATTTTGCAAAGGCGGCGAGGCCATGTTTTTAAAAAGTGCCTTAACTGCCAAAAAAAATCCCGCCGACGCGGGACTCAATTCGGACACTTACCGCCTAATCATCGATAAATTTTTTATTTATTGTTTCCATTCCGAAGTTGAGCTTTAGCATCAAGTGCTCCAATTGTACCTAAATACTATTTAGAATTCAATGGGGAAAATCTCCACATCACGTGTCTAATATTTCCTGACTTGATCTGTTTCCCAACCTCTTTAAAAATAATTGCTCTGTTTTTTCCCGTTTCCGGATCTTTTTCAGTCACCATTCTCTCGGCCTTATCTACATCTAATGTTACCACCCCTAGCTGATCCTGACTTTTCCAGGTTATCATCCCATTTTCATCCTCAGGCTTAACAAACTGTACTCTTGTATTAGCTGTCATTAGTACCTTGTCTGGTTTTCCATAAATTCTTACTATCTTTTCCACCTTTCCTCGTACCATACCTTTACCAAAAAGATTATTCCACACGTGGATTGTTAATCCTCTTGAGAACTGTTCTTCTCTCACTCCTCTTGGAGGACTCATTATTTCAAAATTATGTCCACTATCTATACCCATATAATCTATTTTACCATCCCTTTTCTCTTTAGGCTTTAGACTTTTTCCTCTTCAATTTCCTGTTATACTTAAAGCCATGACCGAAATTTTAAATTCAATTCTCGCCATGGTCAAAACCCACGGCCCTCTTTCCATGTTTATTGGCGGTATCGTCGAGCAAATAATTGTTCCCATCCCATCACCAATTATTACCATGTCTGGTGGTGTTTTTTTAGTTTCAAAGCAGGACAAATTTTTTAATATCCTCTGGCAAATTATTACTCGCGTTTCTATTCCTTATTCTATTGGTGCCGTTATTGGTACTGCCCTAGTTTTCTTCATTGCCTATTATGGCGGCCGGCCCTTCCTTGATAAATTCGGGAAATACATTGGCATCAGCTGGAAATTGATTGAAAAAGTTCGCGCTGATTTTCAAAAAACCATCGCCGATGAGTTATTTATTTTAATTGCCGTTATCATTCCCGTGGTTCCAGTCTCCCTAATTTCCGCTTTTTCCGGTGGTTTTAGATTTAAACCGGCCAAATTTTTTCCCATTATGTTTCTCTCTCTCATCATTCGGGCCATAATTCTTGGCTTTATCGGCTACAACCTTGGCGAAGCCTTTACCGGTCTTGCCAACGGGATGGGTAATCTTGAAAGTATTCTCACTGTCGTCGGCGCTTTTCTCATTCTTGGTTTTCTCTATTTAAAGCGGGAAAAATGGCTCAAAAAGAATAGCTAATTTATCTTTTGTTAGATAAAATTAATTTATGTGGCTCTTGATCCTTTCTCTCTTTTTTGCCCTTCCTGGACAAATCAAAGCTGCGGTTCCCAGTCCCAGTCTCCCCTCTCCCGATACCAATGTTCCTTATATTGGCGCCTTTTATATGCCAGGATTACCATCAGATTCAATCATTTCCGCCGCCAGTTGGCGAGGTATTGAAAACTTTGATTCGACCCGAAAACCCCTCCTCGGCTATTTTGACGTCGACAATCCGGAAGCCATGGATTGGGAAATAAAGTGGGCTTTGGAAAACGGTATCAATTTCTTCATCTTCGACTGGTATCGTTGTAGCAATGCCACCACCACTACGTGCACTGGTGACGATAGTGTCTTAGGTCAACCTATTACTCTCGAAAAATTAGCCTACACTAGTTCTCTCCATAAATCCTTTCTCCGTTCTAGTTTTAAAGATCAAATGAAATTCGCCATCATGCTTACCAATCATCAACCACAAACCCTCACCTTTTCCGACAAAAATGACCTTCGCAATCATCTTTTGCCATTCATTATCAACAATTATTTAAAACAGCCCAACTATCTCAAAATCAACAATCGGCCGGTAATTTTTTTCTTTGGCACTTATTTTGATCCTGCCACCCCTCCCAACCTTAGCCGTTATGATAGTGAAGCTATCCAAATTATTCGTACTTCAATAACTGCCAGCGGTCTTGGCAACCCTTATCTACTAGCCGAAGATCGTTATTTTACTGCTCGTAAAAATGAACGAGCTCAATTTTTTAAAGATACTGGTTATGACCACACTTTTTCCTATTGGCCTGTTGTCTATAGTGTTAACGGTAAATCGGTTAGTGGCGAAAAAACCATCAGCGAAGATCAAGCTCTTACCGGTATGAAAGAATCCTACGATTGGCTTAAAAATAATCAGGTCCTTCCCTTCATTGCCAACGCTAATCCCATGGCCAATGGTGTCAATCAACCTCTCTGGACTATTTCTCCTCCAAAATATGAAAATTTAATCAGTTATCTTAAATCGAATATTATTCCCAATATTAACTCAGATCTTGGTAAAAAAGTAATCATTGCTGATGCCTGGAATGAATACGGTGAAGGTCATTGGATTGCTCCCACTCACAAATACAATTTCGATTACCTTAAGTCAATCCGCAAAATACTCAGTCACCAAAATAACGTTCCAGACTATCGCCTTCCCGCCGAAAGCAATAATGGTCCTTATGACAGCCAATATCAATACTTTCTAAAAAAAGTCAAAGCTCCTTCTCAATATCAAGCTGAAATTTATACTTTCCCTCACAGCCAAAATTATCTTATTGCCGGCGATACTCCCACCAGTCACAGTCAGCAATTCAGTTTTGGAGGTTGGTTTAACCCCTCTGTATCTCAAAAAGATCTCTTCCCTTTAAAAAAGGGTACTTCTTTTCAGTTTGTTTTAAAACAAAATGGCACCGGCCATTGTATCCTTGCTACCGACAAAACTCCCTGGTACTCTCCCAATACCGCCGCCTCTCTTCATTTTACTTTTGGTCAATGGAATCATCTCTTGTGTGTTTACGACGGTAGCAAGTTAACTTCCTATCTAAACGGCAACCAAGTTGCCACCTCTACTGCTCCTGTCAGTGGATTCACTATCGATCCTTATTCGGACATCCTCATTGGAAAGGATTTTACCGGATCAATCGGCAAACTTTATTTTTCTAAAAAAGCTCTTTCTGCCTCTGAAGTCAAAACACTTTATCAAAACACACTTATCACTTCTACCCCCACCCCCACCCTTACTAAAATCCTATCTCCCACTCTTCCCCTCTCTCTTTGTCCTCAATGTTCTGGCAAACCTGAGGCTAAATTAAAAGGCGATGCTGATTGTTCAGGAAACACTAGTCTCAATGATTCCTCTATTTGGAGAAGTGAATTTATCAGTGGAGGTCTGGGGAAAATAACCAAAAATAATTGGGTTGCTGATTTTGATTGTAACGGTAAAGTTACACTTAACGATTTTTCTATCTGGAGAGGGAACTTTATTAAGAGTCTAATAAAATAGTCAGCTTATTCTTACTTTATTTCTTTTTAATTTTATCCACAAATATTTTCACCGTTCTCCGAGCATTATTAAAACTTCCAAAAATTATCAGAAAAAAAGCCGCCATCATTCCTAAAAACTTAATTGGATTAAATTTTTTCTCTTCCATATTTAATTTTAACACTACAAAAAAGGTTGTTTTGTGGGCAATGATAGACTCGAACTATCGACCCCTCCGGTGGACACCGGAGTGCTCTAGTTAAACTTTTTTGTCAATTTTCCTTCAAAAATTACTTTTTCAATAAAATCTGCATCTTTTTGTCTTTTTAGCCAATATTCAACCTTTTTTGCCTTAGATAATGTTTCAAATTCTTGACTAAAAACCACTTTCCATGGCTTAGTTTCTGATGTATATCTACTTTTTCCAGAATTATGTTCTTCTAGTCTTCTATTCAAATTACTTGTACTGCCAACATAAAAACGACCATTCTTTTGTGACTTCAAAATATATATACACGATTTCACTGTGGGCAATGATAGACTCGAACTA
>DHGB01000060.1:4042-4466 GCA_002402535.1 Candidatus Shapirobacteria bacterium UBA4809 | reverse complement strand
TTCACGCCGAGGAAGAGTTTGAACTTATCACCGATAAAATAAAAATTGTGGGAAATCTTGAAATTGGTCCTTTTTCCAAAAGTACTCCAGAAAATTTGAAAATGGCAGCTGAGGGAGAAAAATATGAATGGACAACCATGTATCCAGATTTTGAAAAAACAGCCATTGAAGAAAATGAAACAGAAGCTATTAGACTCTTTGGAAAACTAAAAGAGGTGGAAAAATTACACGAGGAAAGATATATCATTATCGCCCGAAAGATGGATGAAAAAACACTTTATGATAGTGAGACAGAACTGGAGTGGAAATGTGTCAACTGTGGCTATATCCACTTTGGAAAACAACCACCGATGACCTGTCCGGTTTGTAAAAAAGCCTTTAGTTGGTATATGCCGATGGGATTGGTGAAATAATTAAAAAAAAT
>DHGB01000060.1:0-4034 GCA_002402535.1 Candidatus Shapirobacteria bacterium UBA4809 | reverse complement strand
AAAGTGCCGCGGCTACCGATTTTTAGATATTTGATTTTGGTGCCACAGTTAAGACAAGGCTCGCCCTTTCGCTGATAAACCCGAAAGAAAAATTGATTTTGGCCTTTGGTACCATCGGGACGAAGATATTTATTATCACGAGCGGTAGAGCCACCGGCCAAAACTGATTGCCGCATGATGGAGAGTAAAGATTGGTGGAGCTTTAGGGCTTTAGAGCGGGAGATTTTGTTTGAAGGCGTTCCCGGATGAATACCGGCCAAAAAGAGCGCATCACAGGCATAAATATTGCCAATGCCGGCAAAATAATGCTGATCTAAAAGAATTATTTTAATCGGACGACGGGATTTTTGAAGCTGAGAATAGAGATATTTGGGAGAAAAGTCGGGATCAAAAAGATCAAGACCTAGGTCAGATTGATAGAGCTTTAGTTCTTTAGGACTAAAGACCCGGATCCAGCCAAATTTACGTTGATCGTTGAAATAAAGGAGAGATTGCTTCGTCGGAGTACCTTCTCGCAATGACGTGTTACTAAAATGAAAAATAAGGCGAGTAGTTTTTGGATTAATAGCGGGGGTTGGATGACCAAGCATAAAACCATCGTAAATTAATTGACCGGTCATTTTGAGATGGACGAGGAGAATTAGATGATTAGATAAATAGATAGAAAGTTGTTTACCAAGGCGGGAAAATTTTACTATTTTTTGGCCTTCGACAAGCTTAGGATCCCCGACAAATGATTTTGGGGTTAAAATTTCAATTTTGGTAATAGTTTTATGAAGAAGTTTTTGCTCGAGATGCAATTTGACAACTTCAACTTCGGGTAGTTCGGGCACAGGATATATTTTAACTCAATTTTAAATTAAGTCGTCGAGGTCAATGGTGGAAATGGCTTCGTTTTTGGCTAAATGCTCGAGACCGACGTTCATGTCAGTGAAAGAATCTTTGATATTGGAAAGAGAATTTAAAAAAGTTTGAGTTTGAGTCACATAACCCATAACTAAGACTAAGCCAGAGATACTTTTTTCACCAGTATATACGGAATAAATTAAATATAATAAATTTAGACAATAGAAAAAAACAGAAGAATTTTGAAGAAAAGACCATTCGGTAAATCCCCATTTACAAAGACGATTAAAATGACGGGTATAAGATTTTTGCTCAAGATCATAATCATTACTCTCTTGAAGCTTGGCGTAGTAAGCTTCGGTTTTTGAGTTTTGAATATCTTTGAGCTGGCTATAGCGCTGAGTGGTATAAGTGTCAATGAAAAAATAGATTAAGATATAAGCTAAGGTAATAATAAAAGAAGGAAAATCAATCATAAATAAAATAACCGGAATAAAAAGAAAGGAAACAAGACTGTCAATTCCAGGCTGTTTAATGAGATTTAGAGTAACGCTGGAGGCATCGGAAAAATTACGGATAGCTTGAATGGTGGCGGCACGTTCTTCCTTTGATTCTGATTTTAAATCAACCAGAAAAAAATTATGAATATCAAAACCGATGTTGCTAATAATGTACTCTAGTCGAGTAATTGAAAGAAGACGAAAATAATTGTCTAAAAGACGGACAATAAAGGTCAGTACAAGAGTGATGATAATTGTGGACAATGAAAGTTTTGATTCTAATTGTTTGATGACAAGAGAATAGAGATAGATAGTAATGAGAGGAAGGATGGCGGAAAGAAAACGAACGAAGGCCCAAAAAAAGAGACCGGTGCGATCGGAAATAATTTTTAAAACAAAGGCAAAAACTTTGCGAGTTTCGCGAGACATTAAACAATTATCAATTTTCAATTATCAATTATCAATGAGTAGAAAAAGTCTAAAGCCTAAAACAAAAAATAAATTAGGGTAAAATGAGGTATGACAGAAAATAATCAAATATACGATACGATTATAATTGGTTCGGGTCCCGGAGGGCTGACAGCCGCAATTTATAATGCCCGAGCAGAGCTAAAAACAATGGTAATTGCGGGAAATATGCCCGGAGGTCAACTGACAACAACAACGATGGTCGAAAACTGGCCTGGTTTTCCCAAAGGAGTTGGAGGAATTAAACTGATGATGGATACCCTAGAACAGGTAAAAAACTGGGGTGTGGAAATTCAAAACGATACCGTTTTGAAAATAATCAACAACCAAAATCCAAGTATTCCAAACAATAATCAAGAAACATTAACCAATTTTCAAATAGAATTAAGTTCCGGCAAGATTTTAAAAACTAAAGCAGTAATTATTGCGACTGGAGCGGCGGCTAAATGGCTAGAACTACCAGGAGAAAAAGAACTAATCGGACATGGAATTTCAGGCTGTGCGACCTGCGACGGGATGATGTTTAGAGACAAGGTGGTGGCAGTAGTAGGAGGCGGAAATGCAGCTTGTGAAGAAGCCAATTTTTTGTCAAAGATTTGTAGTAAGGTCTATCTAATTCATCGCCGGGATGAACTAAGAGCCACTCCAATTGAAGCTAAAAGAACACTGGAGAATAAAAAAATCGAAATGGTATGGGAGAGTGTAGTGGTGGAAATTAATGCCAATCTTCAACCTCTAATTTCCAGTCTTCAGAATATTAAAATTAAAAATGTTAAAACGAGTGAGGAAAAAATATTACCTATAGATGGATTATTTATCGCTATTGGTAGAATTCCAAAAACTGAATTTATCAAAGATTTAATCGAACTTAAAGAAAGTGGCTATATTAAGGTGGGGAGCAATGAAGAACTGCCCTCAATGACTTCTGTGGAGGGAATTTTTGCGGCTGGTGACTGTATGGATGAAAGACACCGACAAGCGATAATTGCCGCGGGAACCGGAGCCAGAGCGGCAATTGATGCGGAGAGATGGTTAAAGAACAGATAATTAGTTGAGTAGATGAGTAGTAGAAACGAGGGATTTAATTTTTTTAACAAAATTCTCGCGGGAAAATCGGGAGGCGTTAGCTATACAAGCGTTTTTAGTTTGGGCTTTGGCAAGCAAAGCTCCTACTTTACTAATAGCCTGAGCACAAGATTCGGGAGTTAGATTATCAAATAAAATTCCGGTTTTACCGTCTATTACTGTCTCCATAATTCCCCCGCTCTTGTAACCAACGACAGGGCAGCCATAAGATTGGGCCTCGACGGAAACCATGCCAAAATCTTCGTTATCGGAACAAAAAAGATAAGCTGAGGCCTCTGAAAACAATTTAGCCTTTTCCTCCTGGGTAACTTCACCCAAAAATTCAACAGTAGGGCCTGAGATCTTTCGCAATTCTGATTCAAAACCAGCAAAGTCACGACCAAAAACTTTGAGAGGAGCTTTTAATTGATTACAAGCCTCAATGGCAATATCGTAGCGTTTGGCCCGAGCCAAGCGACCACCCGTTAAGAAATATTGTTCGCGCAAATTTTTTACCGTGCTCACGCCCTTCGGATTACCTCGGATGATTGCGCGCGGAAAAAATTCACGCTTCACTTTTTCATCGGGTAAGTCGATTGGAGGGTTGATGACGACAGAGTCCCGATGGTAGAATTTTTGGATGCGGGCGGCGGTGGTCTGCGAATTGGCAACAAAAAGATCGACATTCTGGGCATATTTAAAGTCTAAAAGACGAAGAAAATGATTGGCAATTTGAGCTAAAAAGTTAAAAATAGGATATTTTTTTAAATCACGGGCCGTAGGAAGACCATAGAGGTAGCGGGGGGGGGTGTGACAATAACAAATTAGCTTGGCTGATTTTTTCCTAAGAGCATTGGGGAAATAAGCACCGGTAGCGGAGGTGATAATNNGGGGGAAATTATTTTATAAGCAAAGGGAATATGTTTGAAAAATGATTGGTGAATCCTATTTCTCCATTTTTTTTCTAAACGCTGTCGGTGGGGACCAAAAAATTTAGGGCAATAAAGAGAAGTAAAAATATCAGCCTCAGGGAAAATGTCAGTTAAAGTCTCAAAAACCGCTTCGGCGCCACCATATTCCTTGAGATAATCCTGAACTAGAGCGATACGCATGAGCTATGATAGCAAAATTAAAATAGAGAGCTTTGATTAGGGT
>DHGB01000043.1:14244-18091 GCA_002402535.1 Candidatus Shapirobacteria bacterium UBA4809 | reverse complement strand
AGACGTAAAGCGGCTGTAGCTACTGTTAAATTGTTTAAAGGCAAAGGGGACTCAACTATTAATACTCGTCCTCTAAACAAATATTTCCCTTTAACTTTTTCTCGTTTAGATTTACCCTTTGTTGTTACTGAAACTCAAAATAAATACTACTTTAACGCTAAAATTGTTGGTGGCGGTAAAACCGGTCAACTCGCTGCCTTAATTTTAGCCATTTCTCGTGCTCTAAAGAAAACTAATCCTGACATGACTCCTGTCTTAGCTCAGGCCAATTTGCTCACTGTTGACGCTCGTGTTCGTGAACGTCGCATGGTCGGTACCGGTGGTAAAGCGAGACGACAAAAGCAATCACCAAAACGTTAAAATCTCGTCATTGTGTCATCTCGTCATTGCGAGGAGGTACTTCGACGAAGCAATCATTCAAAACTCAAACCCGTCACCAGGCGAGTTTTTTAATATCCTTATGTTAAATTATTTTTGTTGTCCTGTTCTCTCTGCTATTATCCTCTCGTCAATACTTCTCCTGGCTTCGGTATAAATTTCTGGCAAATTTTCTGGTACTTTCTCCCCGGCTTTAACTCCATAAAAACTGTCAAGACTGCTTCCTAAAATTTCCAAGTTATTAATTCCGTTATGTACCTCCGCGAACTTGTTTATCATTTCTGCTGGGGAATCTATTCCCCGAAATGGATTTCCATCCGGATTAAGTGAATCCTCGTAAGGTACACCAGTTTCAACTTGTCTTAATGTCCCCAGTAAATCAGCAACATAGCCCCCAAAAGAAGACATCGTTGGGGTAAATTCAGATCTGTTATCAGGCATATGTAAAGTAATTTTTAACTTATACTGCCATTATATACCAAATCCATCCACAGAGTTTTTGCGTTAAAATAGTTAATGACTTTAATTCAATCTTTAATTCTTGCCTTTGTTCAAGGGGTTACTGAATTTTTACCCATTTCTTCTGATGGCCATTTAAATTTACTTCAGCACCTTTTTGGTTTTACGCCATCATTAACTCTTGATATTTTTCTCCATCTAGCCACTTTTATTTCAGTTCTATTTTTCTTTAGAAAAAAATTATCTTATTTTTTATCTAATTTAAAATATATTATTGTTGGCTCTATCCCGGTGATTATCATCGGTTTTTTTCTTAAAGATCAAATTTCCTCACTCGCCGCTTTTCCAAAATTATTGCCATTATTCTTTCTCTTTACTTCTATTTACACTTTGGCAACCAAGTTTATTAAAAAACAGGATAAAAAATTAACCTATTTATCGGCCTTTATCATTGGTATATTTCAGGCGATAGCTATCTTACCTGGCATTTCTCGAAGTGGAGGAACTATTTTTGCTGCCTTACTCCTAGGTCTTTCATCCCAAAATGCTTTTAATTTTTCATTTAGTCTGTTTATTCCTGCTACCGTCGGGGCAATTCTTTTAGAAACAAAAAATATCTTTACCTCCAATAATCTTTCCTCTAATAATTTAATTGCTTTTGTTTTTACCTTTTTTATTGGACTCTTTGCCTTAAAACTGTTGGAAAAAATTATCACCGGTAATAAGTTTTGGTATTTTGGAATCTACACTTTAGTTTTGGCTCTTGTTCTATTTATTTTTCTTTAAGCCTCGGCAATTTTTCCTTTAAATTGCACTTCTTTAAATTTTTTGATACTCTTTATTGTTTTTTTTAAAGACTTATAGCGTTTTTCAAAATCGTTTGCTTCTTCAAAAAATTTTGATACAACGAGCATTTCTTGATTTTTCTTTTTCATATTTTTAGACTTTAGAATTTAGAATTTTTTTAATTTTACTTTAACTGTTTCCCAAAACTAACACAGAGCTGTTCTAGATCGAGCAGATTAAATCCTTTATGGGTAATCGCTTTCTCCATTGCCTCGTTAACTTTTAATGGCTCTTTACAGTCAATATGTTCGGCATTTGCTTCTGTATTTACTGTTTTAATCAGCTCCACTGGCATTAAAGCAATGCTGGGTACTCCCTTGGGGGTTGATTTAGTTTTTGTTCCCTTCGGTGTTGTCGGACTACTTTGACCGGTAGTTAGGGAATAAAGATGGTTATTAGCCACAATCACTGTGATATCAATATTTAGTCTGGCTGCCGCAATTAAATGACTAAGTCCTTCCCCATAAATTCCCCCATCACCGCCAATAGCAATGACATTTAACTCGGGGTTGGCGAGTTTTATTCCGACAGCCGTCGGGATGCATCGACCGTGAAGGGAATGAACTCCCCAAGCTTTAACAAAATCAGCCATATTGCCGATACAGCCAATGTCATAGACAATCACTGTCCTGTCCTGATCCAGATTTAATTTTGTTAAAGTATTTTGTAGTCCGGCAAAAATAACGTAATCATGACAGCCTGGACACCAAGTAGGGGCAATCCCCGATCGCCAATTAGTCATTTAGAGCCTCCTTTATTTCTTCCGGAAAGAATGGTCTTCCGTCATATTTTAATATTTTTTTAGTAAATCCTATTGTCATTTGAGATTTTAACAGTGTTTCCAGTTGGGCGGTTGCATTATTTTCCACCAAAATTTTTTCCTTAAAAGCATTTATAATTTGACTTATCTTTGGATCAAGTGGCCACATCCCTTTAATCTGCAAAAAGGCGTAATCTTCCTTATTTTCCATTTCTTTGAGTGCTTCCAAAATTGCCCCCTTAGTCGAACCCCAAGACACAATTAACTTTTTAGCTCTATCGCTCCCGTATAAATTTACTTTCGGTATAGCCTCTAATATTTTTTCTACCTTACTCAGTCTCAAATCCATGGCTTTTTTACTTTCCTCGGCCCCTTCGACCGAAAATCCCTCATCGTCATGTTCATAACTGTTATATAGTTTTATTTTTTGTCCCTTTCCAGGAATTACTTTTTGACTTTCGATTTTTTCTTCTTTTTCTTTATTAAAATCTTTAGTATTAGCGCTGGATTCTGATAAATTTTTATCTGAAAGTAGAATCACGGGAATATCAAATTTATTGGCTAAATTTAAAGATAATTTTCCCAGTTCAAAGGCTTCTTCGTGATCACCTGCGGCCAGNNTGTTGGGTCCAAGTTGGCATTCCCGTTGCCGGACCGGGTCGTTGAGAGAGGAAATAAACCACTCCTAGACCCGCCTGAGCGTTAAAACTGATTGTTTCTGTCATGAGCGCAAAACCGCCACCTGAAGTGCCTACCGCGCTTCTAGCTCCCGCCATTGAGGCCCCAGAGGCAATTGAGGCAACGGCAATTTCGTCTTCGGGATGAATTACCTTAATTTTAAATTCATCGATATTTTGGGCTAAAAAATGAAGTAAACCTGAAGCTGGAGTCATGGGGTAAGCCACAAACATCTGAAGGCCGGCTTTATAAAGTCCCCATCCAGTGGCTTCATTACCATCGACAATAATTTTTTTCTCAAAATCCTTACCTCTGTCTACCGGCAATCTTTGACAGTTTTTTTCCGCCCAGTTATATCCATTTTCAAAGGCCTTCAAATTAGCTGAATCATTACCGAAAGCCTGCTCAATATTCTTTTTGGCAAATTCTTTATTTAAATTCAATAAGAAGGCCAAAAGTCCGAGACTAACGGTATTCGCATAGATGTTTCCCCCCAGTTCATTACACATCTCTTTAAAAGGAATATTTATTTTACCGTCATTATCAGCAAAAACTAAAGTATCTTTTCTAAACTCTTTTTCATGCTCTTGCCAGTGTCCAGCCACCAAAGAAATAAAGACATCAACTACTTTATGGACAGAATATACCTTATCTACAGAAAAACTAACCTGATAAGTGTTGTGACCACCTCGTACCAGAGAAGGATATTCCGAATAATCTTGAAGA
>DHGB01000043.1:8374-14209 GCA_002402535.1 Candidatus Shapirobacteria bacterium UBA4809 | reverse complement strand
TTCTATTCTACTACAAATTTGCTTTTAATTTTAACTGTGTTACACTACTCTCTGATTTGCGAACGCCCTCCTGCACCTCTTTCGTTGTGCTTGAATAATTGTGGGCCCCGGCTCATCAATTATTATGTATCAACAAAATACTAACTCTCGTTCCGTGCGCCACTTTGCTCATTTTGGCCAAAGACCAGGTTCTTCTAAATTTAATCATTTTTCTGGTTCATCTCGTGGTGCTCCTCGTCGTCGTTTTGGCAATATTATTAATCCGGCTCTTTTTATTAAAAAGGCAGAAGAATTTACCAAAATAGAGGAAACTAACCCAATTCATTCCTTTACTGATTTTAATTTTAATCCTCAGCTTTTAGCCAACATCAAGGCTAATTCCTACCTAAAGCCAACCCCAATTCAGGATCAATTAATTTCCGAAATCATAGCTGGTCGTGATGTTCTTGGCGTCGCCAATACCGGTACCGGCAAAACCGCGGCCTTTGCCCTACCTCTTATTAATGAAATAATTAAAAATCCTCGCAAAAGAATTTTAATTTTAGCGCCAACCCGTGAATTGGCTCAGCAAATAAAAGACGATTTTCGCTCTTTTACTCCCGGTCTTAAGGTCTATTTAGCTCTCGCTATTGGCGGTGCCTTTATGCGCGAACAAATTATGGATATTCGTCGTGGACCCAATGTCATTATTGGTACTCCCGGGAGAGTTATGGATTTAGGTCGTCGCCGAGTTATCAATTTTGCTCAGTTTGACACTCTGGTTCTTGACGAAGTTGACCGCATGCTTGATATGGGATTTGTCGCTGATATTAAATCGGTTGTTTCCCAAATTACTCAAAAACATCAAACCTTATTTTTTTCGGCCACTGTTGACAAAAAAATAGAAGCATTAATTGATACATTTTTAATAAATCCAGTAAAAGTATCTGTTAAAACAACCACTACCTCTTCCCATGTTGAACAAAATGTCGTACGAGTTGATCGTTATCGAAAAGAAGAAGTTCTTTGTGATCTGTTAAAAAAACCGGAATTTAAAAAAGTTCTTATTTTTGCCTCGACTAAAATGTATACTGAAAAACTTTATCTATCTTTACAACAAAAAGGTTTTAAAGTTGGCTCTATCCATGGAGACAAGAGACAAAGTCAGCGGATAACTACGATTAGATCCTTTAAAAATGATAGTCTCAATATTTTAGTGGCTACCGATGTGGCCGCCCGGGGTCTCGATATTCATGATATTACCCATGTCATCAATTTCGACCAGCCAGCCACCTATGATGATTATATTCATCGTATCGGTCGCACTGGCCGGGCTAATCAAAAAGGCTACGCCTTAACCTTCATCGAGCCTTAAATCAGGCTCTTTTATTTCAAAATCCCCAGGTGTTATACTCAATACATGAAAAAAATAACTACTGTCAAAAAAACAACCAGCAAAAGAGTTAAAAAAGCTCCCGTTATTACTCAACCTGTAAAAAAAATAAACTTTACTCCTTTCATTGTTGTGTTAGCTCTTGCGGTTTTAGCTTTTCTTTATTATCGCTTTGGAGTTGTAGCGACCGTCAACGGCAAGCCTATTTCTCGATTTACCTATCTCCAAAATTTAGTTAAAACAGATCAAAAACAAACTTTAAAACAGATGGCCAACGAAGCCTTGATTTTTCAAGAAGCCAAAAAGCAGGGAGTTGAAGTTGAGAAAAGTCTGATCGACACTGAAATTGCCAGTATTGAGGCTAAAATAGTTGAACAAGGCCAGACACTAGAAGCGGCTTTAAGTGCGGAAGGGATGACCAGAACTGATCTCGAAAATCAAATTAAAATTCAAAAAATTGCGGAAAAATTAGCCAATCCAAATTTGGAAATTACCCAGGCTCAGATTGATGATTATCTGACCAAAAATAAATCCTATTTACCAACTACCTATACCAAGGAGCAGCTTCAGGAGCTGGCCAAAACTCAGCTTACCACTGAAATAAAAAATACGGCCGTCAATACCTGGTTTAGCGAACTCCAGAAAAACTCTCAGATCGTTATTCGCTAATATTTTTTAAAACCTAATAAAAGCCCCTAAGATTTTAGGGACTTTTTAATTAATTCTATTTTTTCTCGCTGATTTATTTTTTTTATTCTGGCTTCTTCTATTAGTGCCTCTGATCTGTTGGTATATTTTTTTGAATAAACTAATTCCACTGGTCGCCTAATCTTAGTATATTTTGCTCCGAGTTTAGAGCTATTATGTTCTTTAATCCGTCTTTCCAAATCACTAGTAATTCCTGTATACAAAGTCCCATCAGAGCATTCTAAAATATAAACAAAATACATGTTAATTAAAAATATTTTATCTATTTTTCCATTCTTTAATTAAATCTTGCATTTCTTTTTCAAAATCTGGGATATATTTCATTTCAATTTGACGATTATTTCTTACATTTATTCTATTAATATTATTATTTCCTTCGTAATAATTTTTTTTCACCATCGTTTCTGTCTTTTTACATCCATATACAATTCGAGACACTTCTGACCAATTTGCAACTTGGAAACACATTAAACATGGTTCAAGAGAAGCATATAAGGTGGCCCGACCCAAATCAGTACTTTTAATTTTTTTACATGCCTTTCTTATTGATGATGTTTCGGCATGACTAGTAGGATCGTGAAGAGCAAACCCAATACTTATTCCCCGAGATAATATCTTACCATCTCTTACCACTATTGCCCCCGCTGGAAATCCACCCAATTTAACCGATTTTTTAGCTTGATTAACAGCAATTTTTAAAAATTTTTTATCAATATTTTTCATGCTTGATTATAATTTATATTTTCTTTTTTGATAAATCTTTATGATAAAGAATTTTTCCAAGACCGAGTTTTAGTTTTCGTCCTTCAAGACACTCGTAAATTACTTTTTCTAAATCCTCTCGATACTCGGCATTATCTGATCTCTCAAACTCTTCTAAAATTTTTAGATTCTCGCTTTTTAAATAGTTAAACAATCTAGCCTTTACTGCCGAGTTTAGATGAATGTGTTCAAACCACACTTCTTTTACTCCCGCCTTTTGCAGTTCGTCTAATAGTTTATTAATTTTATTTTTACTTTTTATAAAGTAGGGAAGCACGGGGCCGATAAAGGCATAAGTAGAAATTCCATTTTCATTTAATTTTTTTATGGCCTCAATTCTGACGGATACTGGTGGTGCTTCCACTTCCAAAAATCTTGAGACTTTGTCATCGAGGGTGGTGACGGTAAAACCAACCAAAACCTTTTTTAATCTTTTAAAAACATTGATATCTTTAGTAATTAATCCCGATTTTGTTTGGACGCTTATCTCGCCTTCATATCCGAAATCGGCCAATACTTCCAAACATTTTCTCGTCAGTTGATATTTGGCTTCCATTCCCGTGTATGGGTCGGTCACCGACGAAAAAAATATTGTGCCAAAATTTTTCGATTTAAATTTCTTTTCTAATTTTTCTAATTCTGCTTTCAATAATTCGGGGGCGTTTAATTTTACGTCTAAAAAACTTCCCCATTCTTCACCAGGGTGTTTCCACCTCGCAATCTGCGCCGCGTAACAATACATGCAGGCAAACTGACAACCATTATAAGGATTTACCACATAATCACTTCCTGGCAGTCCCGACTTCGTCAGTACACTCTTTGCCTGTATTTTATTAATTTTCGTCAACATATTTCAATTATAAAATTTATCTTTTTGCCAATTTTTAGAATTATTAACTATATAATTTTTTATTTTTAATAATTCAATTTCATTTTCAACAATAATACAATGATAACCAGCTTGCCAACCAAAAAATACCGTTTTTGGATTTATTTGTCTGGTAACGGCAGATTTATATTGTTGAATGATTTTAGGAATTAATTGTTTTGATTTTTCGCTTAATCGTGGAAAATAATTCGGATGGTTTTTGTGACTGTAATTTATCAACGTGATTTTTCGATTATCTTGTAGAGACGCCATATATGGCGTCTCTTTACTATAATTTTCATTGGGCAATTTTTTATTAATTTTAAAATTTACAATCGATGATTCATGATTTGTGTTTATATTGAAATTTTTTTGTAATTGAGACGCCATATATGGCGTCTCTACATGGACAAGAAGATGCACGTGATTTGGCATAACAATTGACGTTGTCAAACACACATTGGCAAAATGTTTAGAAATTTCAGACAAAAATTGATTAGCAATTATTCCCATTTTTGATAACACCATTTGTTTATTATCAATTTTTCCAAAAAATTTATTGTGATTACAAGTACAAACAGTTAAAAAATAATTTCCCGGTGTTGAATAATCCCAATTTGTTAAACGTGCCGAATTAATTTTAAATTTTTCAGCGAATTTATCCATTATTTCTTCTTCTCTCGAAAATATTTTTTACCTTTTAATTTTTCTGGTAGTAAAGATTCTTTAGTATATTTGTCGTAACCCTTGCCATAACCAAGTTCTTCCATCAATTTTGTCTCGGCGTTTCTAAGATTTAAAGGAATTGGCAGATTACCGTAAGTTTCCACATCTTTTAGAGCACTCATAAAGGCATTATAGGCTGACCTGTCCTTGGGGCATTTAGCTAAATAGGCAACTCCGTGAGCCAAATTTTCCTGGCATTCCGGATAACCAATAGTTTCCACGGCTCGAAAAACCGCATTGGCTACCAGTAGTGCCGACGAAGAGGCGAGTCCGATATCTTCCGAGGCAAAAACTACCATTCGTCTGGCAATAAAAATTGGATCTTCTCCGGCCGCTACCATTCGCGCCAGATAATAAAGAGCGGCATCAACATTACTCGCTCTCATCGATTTAATGAATGCCGAGATTGTGTTGTAGTGTTCTTCGCCTTTTTTATCAAAACGTAAATAGGAATTTTGGAGAGCATTTTTTAGGGATTCAATTTTTAAATCACCATAAAGAGTTGAGGCATTATCAATCATGGTAATTGCCTGTCTGGCATCCCCATTAGCCATATTGATCAGCCACTCCTTGGCCGATTTCGTCATTTTTATTTTTATTATTTTGAGACATCTGTCGATTATTTCTTCCATTTCTTTTTCAGATAATTCTTTTAGGACAAAAACTCGACATCTGGACAAGAGGGGAGCAATCACTTCAAAACTTGGGTTTTCGGTTGTCGCCCCAATTAAAGTCAAGGCGCCTGTTTCCACATAAGGGAGTAAAAAATCCTGTTGCGCCTTATTAAAACGGTGAATTTCGTCTAAAAATAAAATCTTTTTTATTAATCTGGGATTAGTTGATGAAACAATCTTTCTGATATCATCTTTACTTGCCGAAACAGCTGACATTTCATAAAGTTCCGCATCTGCCTCCCTGGCAATAATTTTGGCTAAAGTTGTTTTACCTACTCCTGGCGGGCCCCAGAAAATCATTGAGAATATTTGATGATTTTCAATGGCCAGGCGCAAAGGTTTACCCTCGCCTACTAAATGTTTTTGTCCAATAAATTCGTCTAATTTCCTTGGTCTTAGAATGGCGGCTAGTGGTTCATTGGTCATATTTCCTATTATATTCTAGTTTATAATATTTCATTGACTAAAAAATTCTTATTAATTTTAATCATTTCTTTAGCTTTACGTCTCCTTTCTCTTAATCAGTCTTTATGGCTTGATGAGGCGATATCCGCAAATGTCGTCAAAAATTATTCCTATAGTGATATCATCACTAAATTTTCTCCTTCTGATTTTCATCCGCCATTTTATTATTTAACCCTAAAAGCCTGGACTTCTATTTTTGGATACAGCGAAATATCCCTTCGTTTTCCTTCAGTTATTTTTTCTCTAATTACCATCTATTT
>DHGB01000043.1:0-8353 GCA_002402535.1 Candidatus Shapirobacteria bacterium UBA4809 | reverse complement strand
TTAGTTTTTTGCGCCTATTTAGCTTTTAAAACTAACAAACTACTCATCTATTACCTACTTGTCTTTCTCTCTCTGTCCACTTTTTACGGCTCTGTCTTCTTCTTTGCGGCTATCAGTTTTTATTGGCTTTTCAAAAAGAATTATAAAAACTTTATTATCTATTCTCTAGCTCCTGGTTTCTCGTTTCTAATTCTTTCACCCCTTCTTTGGCAGCAATATCAAATCTCAAAAACATTACTGGTCTCAGTTGAAAACTGGTCTTTGGTTTTGGGTCCGGCTAATATTAAAAATTTATTATTAATTTTGGTTAAATTTACGATAGGAAGAATCTCTTTTTATCCTAAATGGGCTTATTATTTAATTGCCCTTCTCGTCGCCATCCCACTTTGGCTTACCCTTTTTATTCGTTCTTTTAATCAGCGAAAATTCGCTTTTATTTTTTGGTTAAGTCTTTTCATCGGCTTTATCTTTTCCATTTTTACTCCCATGTTTCAATATTTTCGCTTTCTCTATTTAATCCCTTTTCTTTGTTTAATTCTCCACAAAAATTATTTTTATACTTTAATTTTTCTGTTTTTTTCTTTTATTTACTTACTCAATCCAAGTTTTCATCGAGAAGATTGGCAGTCACTTTCGGCCTCCCTCATTAATCCGGTCTATATTATTGAATCAGTCGCTGATCCGATCAAATATTATCGACCAGATCTCAAAATTAACGATTTAAAAAGTATAAGTTCCACCGAGTCTGAAATCACCGTTATTCCCTACGCCAGTGAAATTCACGGCCTCGATTATCGCCAAAAACTTCTATCTCAAAATTATCAGCTAATTAAAGAAACCTCTTTTCGAGAATTAAAATCCGAAACTTGGCAAAAATCAACTGACTAATTCATTTAATTGATCTATTTTTGCCTTCATTGCCTCATAACCTATTTCTACGTATTTTTTGGCCTTGACAAAATCGAGGACATTAATATCCTCCACTTCTGGTAAAATAGCCAGATCTGCTTTTTTGATAGCCTTTTTTGACATATTACATATTGCTACTTGCATCGAATCAAAAGCTATTCGAGCGAAAGAAGCATTTTTTAATTTAGTTAAATTTTTGGGAAACATTTTTTTATACAAAGCCACTGCTACTATTGGTTGATTTTCTATCGATTCAACTTCATCAACTGGGACGGGGTCAATAGCGCCACCGTCAATCAGCAATTTTTCTTCATATTCAACTGGAGAAAAAATTGCAGGAATCGCACTGGAAGCACAAATTGCCGTGGCTATTGGACCCCTAGTAAAAACAAATTTATTACCACTAATCAAATCACAGGTCACTGCTTTAAAAGGTATTTTGGTATCCTCTATCATTTTTACAGCACAAATTTTTGCAATAAAATTATGATAATTTTTCCCCTGAATTAATGCACTTTTTCCTGGTCTTTCGAAAATAATTTTTGATAATTTACGATAAGACAAACTATAAACAATGTCTTCGATCTCTTTAATATTTGGATTGGCAGCATATAGACCACCTATCATTGCTCCGGCCGAAGTTCCTACAATTTGAGTGATCTCAAATTTGGCTTCTACCAGTGCTTTTATTACGCCAAGATGCGCCAGTCCTTTAGAACCCCCGCTTCCCAAGACCAAACAAATCTTTTTCTTCATTTGATTAATATACCACATTAGCATTTGATATCTTGACAGCTAGCAGAGAGTGTTTTATACTGCTAATAATTATAAATTAATTAATTTTAAAGGAGGCTCTATGCACTACTATCCCTATAAACCATTAATTGATTTTAAGCCCCTACTTTGGGACGAAGATGAATGGCCAGAAATGAAAATGACCAGCGGTCTTAATGTCTATGAAGAGGGTGATAAAGTAATTGTCGAAGCAGCTGTACCTGGTATTCCTTCAGACAAAATAAAAGTTACCTACGAAGATGGGGTTCTCCGTGTCTCAGCTAGAAGTGAAGAAAAAGACACCGAAAAGAAGGGTAAACGAATTGTTCATCAGTGGAATAAAGTCTCTTCTTTTGAATACACCACCTATTTGCCACGACCCATTGATAGTAAAAGTATCGAGGCCAAGGTTAAAGACGGTGTCATTGCCGTCTCAGCCAAGGTGGCCGAAACTGCCAAACCCCGAGAAATACAGGTTAAAGTTGTTTAAGTTCAGATACTTCCTGGGCAGTTAAGTGTCTCGACTGCCCAGGATTTAAATCACCGATTTTTAAATTTCCAATCCTAATTCTTTTTAGAATCTTGACTCTCAGTCCCGCCTTCCAGCACATTTCTCTAATTTGTCTTTTTTTACCTTCAAACATAATTATGTTTATTTTATTTTTTTCAATTCTGACAATTTTGTTAATACCAAGTTTAATTTTATTATTTCTTATTTCTCTGTCGAGAACTACTTCATATTCTTTTTCTAAATGAAATTTAGGGTGAGTTAATTTTAGCGCCAAATCACCATCATTTGTTAACAATATCAAACCCTCTGAGTTTATATCAAGCCTTCCAACCGGATAAAGTCTATTTTTACTTTTAACAAGGTCAACTACTTTTTGTCTGCCTCTTTCGTCTTTGGCTGTTGACACTATTCCCATCGGTTTATAAAGCATAATATATTCCTTATCTTCAGCTGATTTAATTTCCTGATCATTAACCAGAATTTTTTCATTTCCCCGCACTTTATCTCCTAGCTTTGCCGTTTTTCCATCTACCTCTACCTTTCCGAGGTCTATTAACTTATCCGCCCCTCTTCGCGAGGCAATTCCAGCCCCCGCTAAAAATTTATTTAATCGCATTGCATAGTATAATGAATTTTATGTCCGATAAATACACTGCTCTTTGGGTCTCTCATTCTTCTATTTCTACTTTTCTCGAATGTCCCCGGGCTTATTTTTTAAAAAATATTTATAAAGATCCTAAAACTGGCCACAAAATCAAGCTTATGTCGCCACCCCTGGCTCTCGGTCAAGCTGTTCACGAAGTTATTGAGTCTCTTTCAGAAATTAAAACTGATCTTCGTTTTCAAGAGCCCCTGCTTGATAAATTTGAGCGCTCCTGGCAAAAGTTTTCTGGAGAAAAAGGCGGTTTTTTTGATAAAAACACTGAATATGAATACAAAAAAAGAGGTGAGGCTATGATCCGTCGGGTTATCAACAATCCCGGCCCACTCGGAGAACTGGCCATTAAAATCAATATGGATTTACCTTATTATTGGCTGTCGGAGACAGACAATATAATTTTATGCGGCAAAATTGATTGGCTTAAATATTATCCAGACAGTGATAGTGTTGAAATTATCGATTTTAAAACCTCTCGTCACGAAGAAGGAGAGGATTCTCTTCAGCTACCCATCTATCATCTTTTAGTTAAAAATTGCCAAAATAGGGAAGTTACCGCTGCTTCCTATTGGTATCTCGACAGTAGTGATGAGTTGACCCACAAAAAATTACCAGATCTCAAAGAAGCCGAAGAAAAAATTTTAAAAATCGCCAAGAGAATAAAGCTTCAAAAATCACTTAATAAATTTGATTGTCCCGGTGGCAAGTCTGGTTGCCGGGCTTGTCGTTCTTATGAAGCCATTCTTCGCGGCCAGGCCAAATATGTCGGTCTCGATGATTATAAAGCTGATGTGTATGTGATGAATAAATCTGAAAAAGAAATAGAAAGTAAAATTCTTTAAAATAATCCCATTTGTGGCACTACTTCTACCTTAGGATAGGAAAAATCTACTTCTATTACCCGCGGGGTATTCCATTTATCTTTGTATTTTAATTGCTTATTTTTAAGTCCGTAGTCGTAAATTTCCTTGGTGACAATGACATCCATTTCACAATATTTTTTTAATTTTGCCAGAGACTCTTTACTATGTTCTTGCCAGTAATAAACCGCATTTAGACCATTATCAATTTTTGTATGGCCCAGAGTCTCAGTGGCAATAGCGTTGAGACTAAGTCTAAATCCTAGAGAATTTTTAACATGGTCCATAATGTCAAAATGTTTTAGTTTTTTAAAATCATAAGGTGCTAGCGGAGCTAGAGCTGGAACATCAAAATGTAAGGAATTAAAACCGATAATTCGGTCCACGTTTGAAAATAAAGCCCACATATTGGCAAAATCTGCTTCAAAAAAACTCTCTATTTTCCCTTCTAGTTCCTTATAATTATCATCCAGCTTTCTTTTATAAATTGACACAATTGAAATTCCCAGATCCGCCGGATTATCTCCTTCAATATCATCAAAAATTTTTTTTGTTTCGATATCAAAAATAACTTCGTTCACCATTGAATTAATAGAATATCATCTTTATTCTGTATTGCCAAAGCCAATAAAATCGGGAATTTTTTTGCTTGCCAAAACTGTTCCCGGAAAAACTGTCCCCATCCCGTATTTGTTATTTATTTTTTCGGCGATTTCACTTCCTTGTCTAAACTTCTCTTTTTCTGTAAAAAAATTTTTCTGCCAAACTTTTTTTTGCAAATCATAAATTACCACCACTACTTTTTTTATCTTGCCTCTGAATTCAGGTATCTTGGGATAAATTTCCTTAAAGATTTCCCAGCCATTAATCATCTCTTCTTTTTTATGTAACTTACCACTAATATTAATATTTTCTCCTCCGGCCCACCAGGCCACGCCCCGAATTCCCATTTTCTGTTTATTGCACCTTTTCCCCACTTTAAGGCACAATTGAAAAAATATTCCTGCCAAATCAGCCTTATTTTTAGCCGGATTTTTTAAAGAAAAAATAGCCGAAAAACTTTTTTTAACTGGCTTCTCCTTGTCGTCCACTTCTATCCCTCTCAGGCGAAAATACCAGTAGTCTCCGCAAATAGATTTAAAAATACTTCGAAGCTCCTGTTGACTTTTATAATAGAAATCATCCGGATTTTTTATCCCATTTAGCTCGAGTTTATAAGCCGTTTTGTGGTTTATGCCATGCAAATCAGTTAATTTTAATTTTTTATAAATTTCTAAGAAATTACTTTCGTCTATTTTAACGAGGCCATCTGGTTTTTTTAAATTCGAAGCTATTTTAGCCAAAAATAAATTTGGTCCAATTCCAATCGAGACTGTTATCCACTCTCCTAAAGTTTTATTAATTTCTTTTTTTATTTTTAGACCTATTTCGATTAAGTCGTCGTTTATTCCTTCAAAATCTAAAAAAAATTCATCAATTGATTTTGTTTGTACTCTAGGACAAAATTTTAATAATATTTTTTTTAATTTTTTATTAATGAAGCGGTATTTTTCTGTATCTGGGGTTAGGACAATTAAATTAGGGCAAATTTTTTGGGCTTCGTTTATTCTCCAGCCGGTTTTTATCCCCAGTTTTTTGGCCTCTCTCGAGGCCGCTAAAATACAACCCCTTTCACTTTTATAAGCGGCTACCACTACCTCTTTACCCTGCAGTAGGGGATTGGCCTGCTGCTCAATGGTGGCAAAACAGGAATTGATATCGACCAGCATTTTTTTAGGTGAATTCATCGGCTACTTCGCTTAATTTCCAAAATAAGTTTTCGGTGTTTAGGACCAGTTTAAAAAACATCCCCCCCGAGCTTACTGAAAAGACATGAAATAACTTTTTTCCTTTAAAAAACTGATAATGCATACCGACTGTTTCTATTTTAAAATCGCGATTATTCCATTGAATTTGTGTTGGCATGACCTTATTTTGCCGGTGGTTAAAATCCATCATTACTGATACTGGTGCATTTATTTTTTGTCTCATGTTCACATCATACCCGAATAAAACCCGAATATACAAGGGGTCAAATTAGAAAATTTTCTCCATTTTTGTTATAGTGGTACTCATGCCTCGTTCACTCTATACCACTTTTGGTGTCAAAAAAATTCTTCGCCCTATCAATCACAACTTAAAAGTTCACGGTCTTTCAAGCACCCTTAAAAATATTGTAGAAAAAGTATCACGTAACTTTGCGGTAAATATACCAAAATCAACTAAAAAAAGTCTTAAAAACGACCCCGTTCTTCTAATTTGTAATCATCCTTCCCAAGCTGATGTCTTGTTGCTTTTGGCTGCCGTTCCTCCCCGCTCCAAAATCTTTTTGGTAATCATGCACGGACTTTCATCTATTTTGCCGGCAATTGGCAAATATCTTATCCCTGTCTACATCACTCATCGTCTTAATGACAAAGCCAAAAACGATTGGAAATATCATTTTTTTAAAAAAATCCATTTTATTCCCGAATATTCAAAAGAAATTGCTCATCAAAAAAATTTAAAAAGCATTGCTCGGGCCTCTCAAAAAATTGACGAAGGTTCTCTGGTGGCTATTTTTCCGGCTGGTGGTTCTGAAAATGGCCACGATTTTTTGCCGGGTGTTGGGCATATTATTAAAAATCTAAAGTATCCCGAAAAAACCAAAATTGTTATGGCTTATGTTAGTGGTACTTCCATTTGGGATTTTCTCCGAATTTTTCCTTTCGTCAAATATTTTCTTCCAAAATTTAAAATCGAATTTTCGGATTCCATACCAGCCGATAATTTTAGTGGAGATAACGGTCGTCTTATTTCTTTACAGCTTCAAAATGTTTATGATCGCTGGTCTCTGCCCTTTTATCCCTTACCCAGATTCCAAATGGCTGTCCTATATCTTCGCTCTTTTCTATTTTTCTTACTTTTTCGAGGTTAATATTTCTCTGGTCGGGAATACAGGATTCGAACCTGCAACCTCACGCACCCCATGCGTGCGCGCTAGCCAATTGCGCCAATCCCCGAATTAAATTACACAAAAACCTATCTATTATAACCTGTTTAACACATTATCCCAATTTATATTTCTATAATTTGATGTATTTTTGATAAAATTATTTCCGCTCCATACCCCCTTCGTTTAAAATCATTTGCCATGGTTATTCTTGCCTTATCTTTACCGTGAGTAATTATTACTTTTTCAAGATTGCTCAAATTAAACCTTTCTAAAAACCCAAAAGTTTGATCTGAACCACTAATATGGCTAGTAAATCCCTCAATTTTTACTACTCTCGCCCCCTTATTTTTACCATTAGTCACCCTTCCTTTTTCTAATAATTTCGCCCCCTCCGTTCCTGGTACTTGAAAACATGTTTGAACGACGGCATTTCGAGGATTGTTTCCAAATTCACCTCTAGTATAATTTACTGACCTCCCGTGACCACCCATACCTCCACTGGCAATTATAATCAGCCTCTCCTTGCTGTTTGCAGCTTTTTTGCTAAAGGCTACCGACTCCTTATGTTCTTTGATAATTGTTACGTTTTTTAGGTTAAATCTATTAATGCTATTTTCAATTGTTTTGTAAAATTCTGGATCATCTCCATAGCCATTTGATAAACAGTTCGATCCAAGTTCCTTTTTAAAAGTATCAAGTAATTCCATTGCCAAAGGAGCATCAATGATTATTTGGCAGTCTTCAGGTAAGTCACCATTCTCCTGACAATTATGAAGCATTTCCATTATTTCTGGCGTTCGGTGAAAAGATAATGCAGGTATAACCGGATTACCCTTTCCCTCCCATACTTCATTAATTGCAGCCAATAAACCCTTTCTTTTTTCTTCAAAGGAAACTGGATCTTTATCAAAACTTGTTGATTCTACTACCATTACATTTATAGGGTCATTGGGATATTGATCAACAAAATTGGTATAACCACCACAAAGTGATTGATTTGGTTTACCCATATCTCCGGTAAATAGTATATTTTTTTTCCCTCCATGTTCCCTAATCACAATTGAGCTACTTCCCATAACATGACCGTTTAGTAAAAACTCTGCCGTTACCCTGTCATGTTTCTGTCCAATTGGGATTAGTTCAAAAGGTTTTATTATCTTAAGGTGACTTAAGGTTTTATCAACATCTCTAGTTCCATAAAGTTTTTGAGAAGATTTCTCATTTTCCTGAATTTTTGCCGAGTTATAAAGCATGGGTTCCATAAAAATTGCTGTTTCTTTAGTGGCTAGTATCCTTGGGGTAAAACCTTTTTTAAAAATCAATGGCAATCTTCCGGAATGATCGATATGAACATGAGTTTCTAAAACATCGGTAACTCCATTGGCGATATCTTTTACCGGTTCAGAATTTCTGTTTATTCCCCCATTGTGTGATTTTTCGTCTCTTCCTTGGAATAGTCCGTAATCAACCAGTATCAACGAGTTCTTAATGCTTAATCTGTGGCAAGATCCAGTTACTAATCCCTCAGTTCCTCCAAAAGATTCAATTGAAATTATTGGGAATGAATTCTCGGGATTTTTTTTCATTTAAAAAATATTTTTATTTTTATATCTACTCGTCAATATATTCTTTTGTTATTACATCGTCAACCACATGTTTCTTCGCCT
>DHGB01000049.1:1477-9158 GCA_002402535.1 Candidatus Shapirobacteria bacterium UBA4809 | reverse complement strand
GTAGGTTCTGGTATAAAACCTCACTGAGGAAGGGGGTAATTGGGGCCATAAGTCGAAAAATATTATCAAAAACATAGAAAAGAAGAGAAAAATTATCTGTTCTTTCCCGACTCCGCCGGATATACCAGGTAGAAAGATCACTGACGAGTTTTTCGATGGCAGCGGTGCTCTTGGCGGTATTATATTTTTCGAGATTAGTGGTGACTATTTCGATAGTGTGATTTAGGCGGGAAAACAGCCATTTATCTATAGGCTCTGATGATTGCTTCGCTTCACTCGCAATGACGTCTGGTGTTGGCTGCCAAGATTCTAAATTGGCATGCTGGGTAAAAAATCGATAAGAGTTCCAGAGAATGAGGAGAAAATCACGTTTGACCTGATCGGCGATGTTGTAACCAAAATTGACACTGGTATAGGCTTTTTGTTGACAATAAAGCCAGCGCATGGGGTCAGCGCCCATTTTTTCGATAGCATCGTTAAAAGGAATACCATTTTTTTTGGTTTTACTCATTCGCTCCCCTTTTTCGTCCCGAACTTCGGCATGAGTAACAACGGTTTTATAAGGGGCTTCTCCTTCTAAAACGACACTAAAGNNAAAGCATGGAATAAAACCAGAGGCGAATTTGTTCGGTCATTTCCAGAACCATCTGTGCCGGAAACCATTTTTGCCAGTAAGTTTTATCTTCAAGATATTTAAGAGTGGAAAAAGGAACAACTCCGGCATCAAGCCAAACATCGCCGACATCCGGAATACGCTTGACACTTTGTCCGCATTTAGGGCATTTTATTTCGATTTCATCAATCCAGGGACGATGAAAAGAGGGTAGTTTGTCGACCAGTTCGGGATGAATGGCTTTTTCGATTAATTCTTTTTTGGAGCCAATGACTGTCAGTTCTCCGCAGCTACATTCATAGAAAGGGAGAGCGAGTCCATAAAAACGTTTACGATTAATCATCCAATCATCCATGGAATCGAGCCAGTTTTGCATTCGGCGACCGGTATATTTTGGATGCCAGGAAACTTTTTGGGCGGCTTCTTTTAAGAGAGGTCTAATTTCATCTGATTTGATAAACCACGAATCTTCAAGGCGAAAAAGACATTTAGTTTTGCAGCGCCAGCAGTGAGGGTAACGGTGGGTAATAGCTTCGGTTTTATAAAGTAGGTTTTTACTTTTTAAATATTCAATAACGAGGTTATCTACTTTATGGGCGTAAAGTCCGGTTAAATTACCGTATCCCTCCAAAAAGTGACCACTCGGGTCAAGAGGAGCGAGCATATCGCTATTGAGTTGGCTGCCAAGCTCAAAATCCTCTTGGCCGCAGCCGGGAGCGAGGTGAACAACACCAGTTCCCTCTTCGGGATTTACCTTGTTCCAGGCGGTGACATAATGTTTGATATTTTTTTGGGCGGGTATATTGTAAAGAGAATCATATTCTAAATTCAGGAGAGAAGAAGCCTCAATGTTTTCGTAATCAGTTATGGCCAGTCTGTCAGCCGCTATCTTGGCAAGATATAAAATTTGACCGTCTACTTTGGCTTTAACGTACTGATAATCAGGATTGATAGCGAGAAGAATGTTGGCTGAGAGTGTCCACGGAGTAGTGGTCCAGGCGAGTATATATTCATTTTGCCTATCTTTCAACTTAAACTTTAGATAGACTGAGGTATCAGTGTCCATTTGATAGGCATCGCTTTGTTCGTGTTGAGAAAGACCGGTTTCACAGCGAGGACACCAGGTGGTGGCACTTTTCTTTTTAATGAGCCAGCCTTTTTCATTAATAATTTTCAAAAAATGCCAGATATATAAATTATTGGTTTGGGAATTGGTGTAATAAGAATTGTCCCAGTCCATAAACATCCCCAGACGTTTTGATTGCTCGGTTTGGATTTTAGAAAACTTATCGACACGAGCCAGGCAGGCTTTGGTAAAATTTTCAACCCCAAAATTTACAATGTCTTTTTTGGAATTAAAGCCAGCTTCTTTTTCCACTTCGACCTCGACCCAAAGTCCTTGGCAATCAAAACCGTTTTGAAACCTCTGGGCAAACCCCTGAGCGCTCTTAAATCTTTGAAAAACATCTTTGAGGGTTCTCCCCCGGGCATGGTGAACTCCCATGGGATTATTGGCGGTAATTGGACCATCAATAAAAGAAAAAACTTTTTCAGAGGAATTATTTTTTTGGAGATATTTATTTAAAATATCGTTTTCCTGCCACCAAGTTAATATTTCTTTTTCAATGAGAGGAAAATTAGGAGTGTTTGGTAGCTCTTTAAAGTAGGCCATAATATAGGAAATTATACTATAACCTTAATTATTTTTTCTCAAAAAGGCGGGAATGTCGAATTCATCTTCGATGTCGATACCTTCTGGCACTTCTTGGTCAGCCAGGAGATTTTGAAGTTTGGGGTCAATTTCTTTTTGAGTATCTGGATCAACTTCGAGAAGGGGCTTTTGGAGTGATAAAGGTTTTTTGTAAGAGGAGTAGGTTGAAGATTTGCTCGAATCAAAGCCGGTAGCAATGACGGTTACTTTTATTTTATCGGTAAGATCGGGATCTATTGAAGCTCCAAAAATGACATTGGCATCAGGAGCAACATGGGCGGTGATAGTTTTGGCGGACTGCTCAATTTCTGACATGGTTAGATCAGGTCCACCTGTGATGTTAATAAGAACTCCCCGGGCACCATCAATATTAACCTCGACTAGGGGTGAATCTATAGCGGCCTCAACAGCATCTTGAGCTTTATTGGCTCCCTCGGCCTCACCGACTCCCATCAGAGCTGAGCCGGCGTTATTCATAATTGATTTAATATCGGCAAAATCTAAATTTATAAGTCCAGGGACTGTAATTAAATCAGCTATGGCTTTGGTGCCCCTGGTTAGGACAGAATCAGCAATTTTAAAGGCTTCAAGAAGAGTTGCCTGCGAATTTACGACTTCCATGACTCGTTGATTGGGAATAACAATTAGAGTATCTACCTGCTGGCGTAAACGCGAGAGTCCCTCGTCGGCCTTGCTCATGCGCCGGGTACCTTCAAATAAAAAAGGTTTGGTAACGACCGCGATAGTTAAGATTCCGAGTTCTTTTTTGGCAATTTCAGCAATGATGGGAGCAGCCCCAGTACAGGTACCTCCACCCATACCTCCAGTGATAAAAAGCATATCGGTCCCTTCGAGGACTTCTTTGATACGCTCTTTTGATTCCTGCGCAGCCTCTTGACCAATGGAAGGATCGCCTCCAGCACCGAGGCCTTTGGTAATTTTTTCTCCGATTTGGATTTTTATGGGAGCGAGAGAGTTTAATAATGCCTGAGAATCAGTATTAATGGCGACAAAATCAACTCCCTTTATTTCTTCTTCAGAAATCATTGAATTAACGGCATTATTGCCCCCACCACCAATGCCCACTACCTTGATTTTGGCAAATTGACCAGTAAGCGTTTTGATAAGTCCCATATTTATGGTAAAAGTGGTTCAATAAAACTTTTTAGTCGACCAAAAATTCCTTCAAAAGAAATTTTTGTTTTTTTATTGGCCCCTTTTGATTTGACGGGGCTTTTATTATTTTGAAAATATAAAATAGTACCGATGGTACTCGAGAAAGCTGGATTAGTGATGTCATCAACCAGGCCTCCGAGACGCGGTGGCTCAGCGATTCTGACAGGTAAGGGAATAATATCACTACAGACTTCTTTGGCTAATATAGTTTGGGCTCCCCCACCCGTGAGGACAATACCTGCTGGGATAGAATTTTTAAAATCATTATCTTCTATTTGATCGTAAATAAATCCAAAAATTTCTTCAAGCCGGGCTTTGATAATGCCATTAACTGTTGTCGAAAAAGAAATTTTTTTCTTATCTTCTCCGATAATCCCCAGATGAGTTAATTCAATTTCATCTTCAAAACCTTTTTTATCGGCATAGGCTTTGAGTTTAATTTTTATTTTTTCTGAATCTTGAAGTGGGAGGCGGAGGCCAATGGCGAGGTCGTTCGTAATATTATTGGCACCGATGGGGATAACGCCGGAAAAAATTGGCGATGATTCCTGAAAAATAGTCAAAGTAGTGTTACTTCCACCAATATCGATGAGGGCAACACCGAGCTCTGTTTCTGTTTCGGTCAAACAAGCTTTAGCGGCGCTAAGACCTGAATAGACGAGGCCGTCGACTTTTATGCCAATATCTTCAAGACATTTATAGAGATTTTTTAGAGAAGGAGTTGAGGCTAAAATTAAATGAGTTTCGACTTCGAGGCGGATCCCACTCATTCCCACGGGATCAATGACCCCCTCTTGACCATCAACTGTAAAGAGACGGGGAATGACATGGATTATTTCCTTGTTCGCCGGCAGGGAGATAGCTTTGGCAGCTTCAACAGCCCGCTCAATATCAGCGGTGGTAATTTCACCATTTGTCCCTGAGACAGCCGTTACCCCTTTGGAATTTATCGATTCAAGGTGGGGGGCAGTCAGACAGATATAGGCATGGTTGATTTGAAAACCAGCCATTCTTTCGGTCGATTCGATACAATCAGTGATGGTTTTTGAGGCTTGCTCTAAGTTTATAATTTGGCCTTTTTTAAAACCAACAGCGGGAATAGAGGCGACGCCGACAATATTTATCTTGCTTTCGTTTTCGGGAAATTGTCCGGTGATAGTTGTTATTTTTGAGGTGCCAATGTCAAGACAATTAATTATTTTAAAATGTTGCATAGATTAATTTTAGAGCCTTTTGATCAGTTTTAATAGCCTAAGATTAGGAGAAGCTGATTTGATAGTCGATTTTCTTTTTTTTGAAACTAAAATTTTAATAGCCTTGGTTAATTTTTCTTCGGTAATATCGGCATCTTTTATAATGATAGTAGATTGAGGAGATTTTTTTTGGAGCCAAAGAGCATTTTTTAACTGCTCGTCCTGCTGACTAATTGGTAGAGGAATAATAATCGAAAATAATTTTAAAGCCTCTATCTCCTGAATGGTATTGGCCCCAGCACGGCTGATAATAACGCGGCAGTGATGAAAAACCCAGCCAATATCGCTCCCATCGATATAGTTAATGGCGAGATAATTGGGGTATTTCGAGGCAAGTTTTTTAAAAAAGGGATAATCTTTTTGACCACATTGATGAATTATGGTGTATTTTAGGGATAGATCTGGTAGCAAATTTTTTAAAATAAGATTGAGATGGTGTGAACCTTGATTGCCGGCAGTAAAAAATAATAAAGGAAATTTTTTTAAATTAAATTTTTCTCTTTCAAATTTTTTTGAATGAGAATTAAATATTTCTCGTCTCAGGAGGTTGCCGGTAACTAGATATTTGTCTGAATTAGTTTTGAGAGGAAAAGAAAGGGCCACATAGCGACAAAAGAGGGCATTTATTTTGGTGGCCAGACTGAGGGTTTGAGTTTGCTCATGAGTTAAGGACACGATCTTTTGAGTAGCTGCGGCGATGATGACGGGAACGGAAACATAACCGCCAAAAGAGACAACCAGGTGGGGTTTTATTTTTTTGATAAGGCGATGAGCCTGCTTAAAACCCAAATATATTTGAGGGAGGCCTTTGATGGTGTTTGGTAGCCAGCGACGGTCGAATTTACCGCAGTTGATACCGTAAAATTTTATCCCTATTTTGGGAATAATAGTGGATTCAATTGAAGGCTCTCTTGAGATACTGGAATTGAAAAGACGGCCAAGATAATAAATTTCCCAATCAATTTCTGGGTCTGTTTTTAATTGGTTGATAAATTCAATGGCGGGAGTGAGATGGGTACCGGTGAGGATTATCTTTCTCGTTTCGGTCATTTTTAAAGTATAACAATTTTGCGTATTTATTTTCGATGTTTATAGCCAGGCCTAAGGCAGCAAAGAGGCTGATAAGAGAAGAACCGCCATAGGCAATAAAGGGAAAGGGAATCCCGGTTAGGGGAATTATGGCGACAATAGCGGCAAAATTAATTAGTCCTTGATAGGCAATCCAGCAGGCAATCCCGCCGACAACCAGCTTTTCCCAAGGGTCTAAGGCAACCTGGGAAATACGAATTAGGCGGGAGATTAGGAGTAAAAAAAGATATGTAATTAGAGTTAAACCAACAAAACCTATTTCTTCACCAATTATAGCCAGGATGGAATCGGTGCTAATTTTGGGGAGAAATTTATATTTGTGGTCTGAGTTGGCAAAACCCTTTCCGGACCAGGAGCCGGAGGCGAGAGAAAGAATCATTTGCTCGCTGTGATAACTGAGGTCTTCATTTTGCTGCTGATTGAGAAGGGTTTTGACCCGGTTGAGACGATAAGGCGAAATAGCAATTAAGGCTAAGCTTAAAATTACAACCGTAAATCCGGCAAAAAAAAGACTGATAATTTCAGCTCCAGATAAATAATAAATGGTGATGACAATAGCGGCAATCATGGCGGCGGTACTTAAATTTGGTTCCAATATAATTAAAATAAAGGGAATTCCCAGGTAGAGAGCTAAATTTCCCAAGTTTCTTTTTTCGGTTAAGGAAAATAAATAAGGAAAAAAAATGATTGACGCCAGTTTAAAAAGTTCAGAGGGTTGAAAATTGATAAAGCCCAGATCAATCTGACGCCTAGCTCCGAGCGACTTAAAACCAATTCCGGGAATTAGGACCAAAATCAGTAAAATTATCGATAATAGATAAAAACGAAAAGAATTATTGACGACGGTGGTCAGATCAATTTTTGAGGTAATAAATAAAGCCACAAATCCAATCAGGAGCCAAAGAAGTTGCTTTTTTAGAAAAAAATAGGGATCACCAATGGTATTTTCAGCTTCAAAGAGAGAAGAAGAGGAAATAAAGAGAAGACCAACCAAGGAAAGAGTAGAGGCGTAGGTGAGCAGGGGGGAGACTCTCATGTTTTTAATTTTCTGATAATACGGGGATCAATAATCGGAGGATTAATATTTTTTGAAAAAATTTTAAAATCAGTTAATTTTTTAATAGTTGTCCCCCGCCCGTTTCTAAGAGTGATTTCTGAGCCAATTAAATTTTGATTATAAAATCTTTTTTGCTCTGTGCTTAGGTCTATTTGATAGTTTAAATCTATAAATTCGGCCAGATGAAAATAAAACAGAGGGGTTAAATTATTGGTTAACTCCATCTGGGTATAAAAAGCAAAGGAGGCAGTGAGGCGAGGATTACATTCTAAGAGATAAATTTCATTATCCGAAATTAAAAAATCGAGGCCAAAAAAACCTTGATAATTTAAGGGCTCGAGAATTTTTTTAGAAAATTCAGCTGTTATTTGATTAATTTTATTAATAATTTCAGTAGGAGCATGAGAGGGCCATTGTCGGCCGACGGTAGCAAAGGGATTTCTGGTGAGAGATTTGAGACCAGTATACTGGAGGGCGGGCGGACTTTGGAGGAGGCCATGGCGGGTGAGACAGCAATTGTTTAGGAGTGAATATCCATTTTTAAAAGGGGAAAATTTGGTCATGGTTTGGTCGGCAATTTGGTGATTAATGTCAGAGTAATTTAAGGCCAGATGGGTACTGTTGCCAGCCCAACCAAAATGAGTTTGGGTAACGATTTTTTGACCAAAGAGCTTTTGGGCTTTTGAAAAATTATTTTGAGTAAATGGAGCGATAAAAGCGGGAATTTGGGGTAGATTGTTTTTTTGGCAAAGCTGGTAAAACTTAATTTTATCCTCGAGAAG
>DHGB01000049.1:329-1448 GCA_002402535.1 Candidatus Shapirobacteria bacterium UBA4809 | reverse complement strand
ATGACCGGATTTTGACTCTTTTTAATTTGAGCCTGGATGTTTTTTTGAGATAAAAGGAAACCACTATTTTTGATTTTTAAATTATTTTGGGAGAGGGACTTAAAATTTTTTAACTGGGGTAAATTGATATCTAAAAATTTATCGACAACCAAAAAGAAGAAATTAAAACCTGAATTATTTAAAAGATTTTCTAAATTGCTGGTCATCTTTTTGTCCCGGTTAATAAAATAACTGGAAATTCTCCTATTTTAAAATTATTTTTGGCTTGGAGATAGCCGGCGAGAGTGAGAGCAGATTCTGGCGAGACATTAAACTGATTGATAAATTCGAGTGAATTAATTGCCTCCTCATTGGTGACAATCAGACCACTGCCGCCATGGCTTTTGATACTTTTAATAATTTCTTTTTTGAGAGGCAGGTATTTGACACTAAGAGCTTCGGTAATGGTCTCATTTTCTGGCGTATAAACTGGATTAAAAATACTACAGATGGTGGGATTGCTGGCCGGTTGAACTGCGAAGATTTTAACATTATGGGGAAGGATTTTACTGATTCCAAGGAAGGTGGTACCGCTGCCAACAGGTATAAACAGACTGCTAATTTGGGGTAACTGCTCAAGTAATTCTTTGGCAATTTCACCGTAGCCTCTTTGGGCACTGGGGTCAGTTGATTGGCGTAAAAAATAGGCATGATTCGCTTTGGAAAATTTAATCGCATCGCTGATTGGTTGGATCGATTGGATAATATGACCCTTAATAAGGGCTAATTTATGAGGATTAATTTTGGGGGAGACAAAAATAGTCAGGGGAATACTTGCCTGCTGACAATAAAATGAGGCGGAAATGGCCGCGTTGCCTGACGAAGAAATAACGGCGGAATTGTAGTTATTTTTTATTAGGTTTTGAATTTGAAAAGGAATGGCCCGATCTTTGGCTGAGCCGGTCGGATTTAGATCTTCACGTTTGAAATAGAGATTGTCGATTTTGATTAAAGGTGTCATTATTAGATGTATAGATTAATAGTTGATTAGATTAATAGATGTGTAATAATCGAATTGATTATATTTTAGCTAAATTATATGCCAGATACTAATAATAAAGTTATTTGTCCTGATTGCGG
>DHGB01000049.1:0-233 GCA_002402535.1 Candidatus Shapirobacteria bacterium UBA4809 | reverse complement strand
ATTTATCGATTTAATCTAAAAATTCCGTCATATTTAAAGGTTTTGTCCGTGATATCGAACTGCCCATAACGAACTCCCCTGCCCTTAAGTGAGGAATCAACGTAGATTATCTGATTGTCTATTTTTTCGACAATAAACAAGAGATGATGGCCGGAATTTTGCCGAATTAAATCGCCTGTTTTTGCTTCTTTTATTGATATTTTTTTAGATAAAGGCTTTGAAGTAAGCATCTC